>DATKHW010000245.1:0-4121 GCA_035546275.1 Gemmataceae bacterium | reverse complement strand
CCCCCCCCCCCCCCCCCCCCCGCCGCTCGCCGAAATCGCGTCGCCGTCTATAATCTCCCGCAAGGTATTCGCTAGGGGTGTCCGCACCGTTTGACTTGCGGGCTGAGAACACACCCTTGGGACCTGATCCGGTTCACACCGGCGTGGGGAAGCGAACCGCCGCACGTCCCGGCCCGCCGTCCTCCCCGCCGTGAATCCGTCGGGCGCGATCTATGGATTTCGAGTTCCTTTTTCTCCTGCTGCGCTACGCGGCGACCTTCGCCGCCCTCAGCGTGCTGAACACGCTGCTGGCCGCGGGCGCCTTCCGCATCAACCTCGGCGCCGCCGAGTTCCCGCTGGAGGCGCGCGAATTCTGGCAGCGCTCCGCCGTGGCCGGATTCACCCTGGCCGCCTGCATCTTCGTCGCCGCTTTCGTCTCGCTCATCCTGTTCAAGAACGCCTACTGGCTCTTCGGCGTCCTCCTGATCGGATACGCGATCCTGGCCGTTTTCCTCTACAACTACGCCTACGGACTCGACGACCTGCTGGAAGGATTCAAGATATTCCTGCTCCACCATGTCCTGCCGGTCCTGATCCTGATCGCCTGCTTTGTGTTCATCTTCAAAGTGGATGCGTTTGTGCGCTTCGTGCTGCCCACCTGAACGCGCGCCTTTTGTGAAAGGCCGTCCCCATGACGCAGATGGAAGCCGCCCGCAAGGGCGTCGTCACCGACGAAATGCGGTTCGTCGCCCAGCGCGAGGACCTCGACCCCGAGCTGATCCGCGACGAGGTCGGCCGCGGCCGGATGGTCCTCCCCGCCAACAAAGTCCATCTCACCAAGCGGCTGGAGCCGATGGCCATCGGCGTGGCCGCCAAGTGCAAGATCAACGCCAACATCGGCAACTCCGCCGTCGTCAGCAAGATCGACGACGAGCTGGAGAAGCTGCACACGGCCGTCCATCTCGGTTCCGACACCGTGATGGATTTGTCCACCGGCGGCGACATCGACGCGATCCGCCAGGCCATCATCGACGCCTCGCCGGTGCCGATCGGCACCGTGCCGATCTACCAGATCATCCAGCAGGTCAAGGATGTCGGCGATATCACTACTCGCATGATGCTCGACATGGTGGAGCATCAGGCCCAGCAGGGCGTCGATTACATGACGATCCACGCCGGCGTCCTTCTGGAATTTCTGCCGCTGACGACCAAGCGCGTGACCGGCATCGTCAGCCGCGGCGGCTCGCTGATGGGTGCCTGGATGCTGCAGCGGCATGAGCAGAACCCGTGGTACACGCACTTCGACGAATTGTCGGAAATCCTGCGGGCGTATGACGTGACCTACAGCCTCGGCGACGGCCTGCGCCCCGGCTGCCTGGCCGACGCCAACGACGACGCCCAGTTCGCCGAGCTGAAAACGCTAGGAGAACTGACCCTGAAGGCGTGGAAACACAACGTCCAGACGATGATCGAGGGTCCGGGCCACATCCCGATGCATCTGGTCAAGATGAACGTGGAGAAGGAGCGCGAGCTGTGCCACGACGCCCCGTTCTACGTCCTCGGCCCGCTGGTGACGGACGTGGCGCCGGGCTACGATCACATCACGTCGGCCATCGGCGCCGCCCTGGCCGGCGAGGCGGGCGCCGCCATGCTCTGCTACGTCACGCCGAAAGAGCATCTCGGCTTGCCGAACAAGGACGACGTGCGCCAGGGCGTGATTGCGTACAAGATCGCTGCCCACGCCGCCGACATCGCCCGCGGCCGGAAGGACGCCCGCAAGCGCGACGACGAACTTTCCAAGGCCCGCTTCGAGTTCGACTGGAATCGGCAGTTCGAGCTGTCGCTGGATCCCGAGACGGCACGGGCGATGCACGACGAAACCTTGCCGCAGGAGGTGTTCAAGTCGGCGAAGTTCTGCTCGATGTGCGGTCCGAAATTCTGCTCGATGAAGGTGACGCAGGACATCCGCAAAATGGCGGAGAAAGCGGAGCTGCCGATGGCGGCGAAGTGAAAGGGGCCTATCAGGGCCGTCCCCTTCAGTTCCAGAAGTGGGGAAGAGGGCGGGGAAACCCCGCCCCTGCAGCGGATTTCTCCCGTAGGGGCGGGGTTTCCCCCGGACCATTACGCTCATCGGGCTGCCGTGGGCGAAGCGCTCGAAGATGGGGTCCAGGAACATCGCTGGCCTTCTGCCGGGATGCGTAACTCACTCCAGGCAGCCATCTCATCGAACCTCGGACCACGGTGAATGGGCTGGGCACGACACCGCACCGCCGCAGCCGTCACAGGTCCGCGCCCGATTCCAGACCAGCGGGATCGGGGGGCGGCCCGCCCGTATGAAACCTGTAAATTGACCCCGTGCAGCGCCCCACATGGAAACACGAATTATGCACGCCAATCGCTTCGGCTGCACCAACTGCGGCGCCCATCTGAAAGCGCCCGCCAGCAAGGCTAAGGTCCGCTGTCCCCGCTGCTGAGGCGCGGTGCTGTCCGTCCCGCCGGCGATGCTCGATGCGGAGCCGCAGCGGCCGTCCCATCCGGGTCATGCCGTGTACGCCACGGCCGAGGAAAACGCCGTGCGCCACGACTGTTTCTGCCTCGATTTCGATGCGTTCCGGAACAGATACTCACTTCGCCTCCTCCGGCTGTTCCAGGCGGATCAGCGTCCATTGCTGCGTGCGGTCCTTGCCGAAATGCACCAGCATCGTCGTCTCGTCGTTCGTCAGGTTGCCGACGCCCGTCTCGTAGACGGTTTCCTTCCGGTCGCCGACCGTCCAGGCGGCGCGCTGGGTCCGTTTTTCCACCGATCCGTGGACCGGCAGCGTCGTGTCGCTCAGGGCGTCGTAGTAGTTGCCGCGAATGATGCCGTCCTTGTTGATGGCGAGTTGGAAGATCTGGTTCGCCTCCGTGTCCTCGCCCTTGACCATTCCGAAGACGCCCAGCGAGACCCACTCCTCCTTGTCGCTCGGCTGGGCCTTTTCTCCCGCGTCGGCGATGGCGGCCGCCTGCTCTGTGTATTGCTCGGCCGTGGCGACCGGCTCGCCGTTGTACAGCACTTGATCCCCTTCGTAAACGATCGTCTGGCCGTAGTCATAGTAGACCGGCTCCGCAGGGTAACTGCAGTAGGACGAAACCGTCCCCCAACTCGACGCCGCCCAGAAGGCCGCCGTGGTCCAGGCCGCCGCACGCCAGGCGCCGGGGTGCTGGACGTACCAGCCGGGGTTGAAGCAGTTGTAGCCGACGAAGCCGCGGCGGACATAGGCGCCCTGGGTGGCGAGCGCGGCGCGGCCGACGTAGGCCGTGCGGTGTCCCACCGCCGCGCCGCGAGCCGTGTAAGCGGCGAAGCCGTTCGGCCCAACGGCCGCTCCGGTGCGCGCCGCTCCTCTCACCGTCCCACCCGGACCGGTTGCGGCGCCGATGCGCCCACCGCCTGCCACCGCGCCATTCGGACCGACCGCGACGCCGCCGCGGCTGGCGCCGGCGATCGAGCCGTTGGGCCCCGTCGCCGTGCCGATGGATCCCCGGGATCCGACAGCGCCGTTCGGCCCCGCGGCCCCGCGCGCGGCGCCGACCTTGTTGATCTCTCGGCCGCCCGGCGTTGTGACCTGGACGCCGCCGACGCCGCGGCCGGCCGTCCGGCCGCCCGGTCCGGTGGCCGTTCGGCCGACGCCGCCGGCCTCGATGGTCGTCCCGCGCTGTGTGGTGTACGAACCGCTCCGGCTGCCGGTGCTGGTCGATCCGCCGCGCGGACCGACGGCGGTCGAGGTGGTGCGTCTGGCCGCGCCGGACCCACCGTAGGGGCCGACGGCCGCGCCGGTCCGCACCGAACCGCCGACGGCGCCGCCGCCCACCCGCGCGCCTCCCGCGCGGGCGCCGCCGGCCGCCCGTGCGCCGCCTCCAGCACGACCGCCGCCGCCGCCCCGGCCGCCGCCGCGCCCGGCGCAGGAACCGGAGTCCACCAGGAACAGGCACATCACGGCGAGAGCGATCAGACCTATAACCCGTATATGTCTCATCTGCGGATCTCCTGTTGGTTCTATGATGCGCCTACTTCACCCGCACCACTTTGACCGGCGCGATGTCGGTCACGTCCTCGTCGTCCACCGTCCGGTTGGTCGATTGCCAGGTGAAGGAGTCCTTGCCCA
>DATKHW010000244.1:0-5448 GCA_035546275.1 Gemmataceae bacterium | reverse complement strand
GTCCATCCCTCTCGGTGGGTCTCGCGGACTCGACCCACCCTACAACGGGCGCATCCCCGTTTCGTGATCCTCGGTGCCACTTTCCCTTGTCCGGCGGCGTGCATAGTGTACCCCCGGCCGCCGCGATCGATCGTCACGCGGCCGAGGGAGGAACCGGACCATGGGCGGCGCCTGGTCGGCCTGGGGCGAAGGCAATTTCGACAACGACGGGGCCAAGGATTTCCTGTCGATGCAGACCATGCAGCTGACGGCGACCATCACGGCCGTCGCCGGCGACGCCTCGCGCCTCAAGCTGAACGAGGACGGCGAGACGCTGTTCATGCCCAGCGTGGAGCTGCTGGCGCTCTTGTGCGAGCGCTACAACGCCGAACCGCCGCGACCGGCCGTGGTGCGCCAGTGGCGCGACAAATACCTGCAAGTCTACGACCGCGGCATCGACCGGCTGAAGACGTCGGCCGAATTCAAGGCCGGCCGGCGCAAAGCCATTGAGAAGACGTTCCGCTGGCTGGAGAGCCTCGCCGACAGCTTCTGGTCCAGCTGACGGCGCCTACGCCTTTGGATCGCGGCAGACCTGCAAATACGCCGCGCTGGAGGTGAAGATTCGCTTGCGGCGTTCCTTGGCGACCGTTTCCTTTTCTTTCTGACGGGCGTGCAGGTCGGCGAGATTGGCCGTGCAGAACGGGCAGCCGACCGATTGCAGATGAAAGCTGATGTATTCTTGCCGCGCCTCGTCGAGCACCTGGAAGAGATAGCTGGTCAGCTCGTCCCGCGTTGGGCAGGTGAGCCGCTCGCGCCGCCAGACGGCGCCGAGCGAATGTTCGCCGCGGTCGCGCTCTTGCAAGGCTTGTTGGAGCGACCGCCGCAGCGCGTCGGATTGGCGCAGGGCCTGCTCAATCTGGGACATTTCGGCGTCGGTCAGGGCGTCGTCGAGGTAAGCGTGCAGCTGCTCGCGCGTGACTTCGATCATGGGTCGCCGCCGGGTTTGCGGGAGGGTGCTGGTGGTGCATTGAACCAAATGGGCCGCGCGGCCGTCAAGCCGCCGTTTCCCTCTCGTGCCGGGGCTCCGCCCCGGCGCGCACTGCCCGGCAGGCTCTGCCTGCCGACTGGATCACACGCGAGGCGGAGCCCGGGAGCGAGAACGCGGAGTCCAGCGCCGCTCATGCGATTGTCACAACCCGCCGTCTCACCGTATAATGTACGGAGTGAGGAATATCCTCGCCGCGTTGGAACCGGGGGCGAATTGGTATCGACCGGGTACGATGAGGCGTAGGCGGCGTGTCGTGGTTGACTAGCCGGCCACGTAAAAAGCTAGTCACACTCATAACTGCTGAACCGCAGTTCTCCATGGCTGCCTAATAAAGGCGGCCCCGTGTCCGGGAGCTTCGCCTGAGAGGTCTCGGCTCGGTCGCTAAGTCAGGCTCGCTGTCGTCGGAGCTCGCCCCCTCACCCTACCCTCTCCCCCCGCTGGGGAGAGGGTAGGGTGAGGGGGCGGACGCACCGGAGGAGACGACGGCTAAACCTCACGGCCGGTTAGTCCTTCGTCGGCCCTGCTCCCGGGAAGGCGAAGGATGAACGGGACGGGCGGCGCCGCAAGGCCCGGCCCGTCGAAAATTGAAGAGCTACACACGTAGAAGCCGACGTCGAGTCACCTTGGGACCGGGGTTCAAATCCCCGCGCCTCCACTGAATGGGCGAGCTGATGGGACTCATCAGCCGGCTCACGCCGGCCGCTCGCCTCACCGATGCATCAATTCCCGCAGCGCCGGATAGGTCGCCCGGTAGCGCGCATAGCCCTCTTCATAGGCCGCCCGCGTTTCCGGCCGTGGTTCCACCACTTCGGCGATCCGCACCATCTCTCGCGCCGCCTCCGCCAGGTCCGCGAACCGGCCGGCGTGAACCGCCGCGACCAGGGCCGATCCCAGAGCGCACGCCTCCGGCTCGCGCGGCAGGATCACCGGCGTTCCCAGCACATCGGCGTGTATTTGAATCCATAAACGACTTTTCGCCCCGCCGCCGCCGGCGAACAACCGCTTGATCGCCAGGCCGTGCGACCGGACGTCTTCCAGGATGTGCCGCGTGCCGTAAGCCGTCGCCTCGTAGATGCTGCGGAAGACGTGGCCGGGGCCGTGGGCCAGCGTCAAGCCCCAAAACACGCCGCGGCCGCGCGGGTCCTTCAGCGGACAGCGGTTGCCCTGCCAGTAATCCAGGCAGACCAGGCCGTCGCAGCCCGGCGGCACGGCCGACGCCTTGGCGTCCAGCACCTCGTATACGTGCCGGCCGGTCTTCGCCGCCTCCGCCGCCTCGGCGCCGGCGAAGTGGCGCCGATACCAGTCGAGGATGGAACCGGTCGCCGTCTGGCCGCCTTCCAGGGTGTACGTTCCCTCGGCGACGGCGTCGGGGTAGCAGCCGGACATGCCGCTGCCCAGAAGCGGCGCCGCCGAGTTGGCCAGGTGGCAGGTGCTGGACCCCATAATCATGGCCATGTCGCCCGGCTCGACCGCCCCCATGCCGATCATGCCGAGATAGGCGTCGATGCCGCCCTGCGCGACCGGCGTCCCCGGCCGCAACCCCAATTCCGCCGCGGCCGCCGCCGATAGCCGAGCATCGCCCTTGCCCAAGGGCGTGATGCGCTCCGGCCATTTGCCCGGCAAATCGTCCAGGCCGACCTGACGCAAGAGCGCGGCGCTCCAGCCGCCGTCGGGCCGGGCGTAATTCCACTTCACGGAGATGTTATTGAGGGAAAGCGTCCATGCGCCGGTCAGCCGGTGCATGAACCAGTCGGTGCATTCGACGACGCGGCCGGCCCGGCCGTACACCTCTGGCTCGTGCCGCTTCAGCCACAGCGCCTTGGGCAGCATCCACTCCGGCGACAGCACGCCGGACACCCAGCGCAACGTCGGATCGTTTGTGGCGCTTATGTCGGCGGCCTCGCGGTAGGAGCGCTGGTCCATCCAGAGCAGGGCGGGGCGCAGCGGCGTGCCGTCGAGGGCGCAGGCGATGACGGTGCAGGCGGTGCAGTCGAGTCCGACGCCGGCCACGTCCTCGGGTTTGGCGGCGGCGCGGGCCAGCGCTTCCGGCACGGCGGCGCGGGCGGCGGCCCACCACTGATGGGCGTCCTGTTCCGCCCAGGCCGGCTGCGGATGAGTGGTGTCGAGCGGGGCGACGCCGAAGCCACGACAGGCGCCGGATGCGTCGAACAGGGCGGCGCGGACGCTCTGCGTGCCGATGTCGAGGCCGAGAAAAAGGGGGAGAGGATCGCTCATGGCGGTAAGTTGTTGTACAGCGTTCCGCCCGGTATACTGGCCAGAAGGAGAAAACGACTTCTCTTCTGTGGGCTTGCAGGAGGGAGACGCACTCCATGACACAAACCGAACTGCGCGACGCCGCCCGCCGCCAACCATTTAAGCCATTTCGGGTGGTGCTGACCACCGGAGCGGCTTACGACGTTCGCCACCCCGATCTCATCATGGTTGGGCAGCGTTCAGTTGCGCTGGGAATCACCCAGGATCCGGCAGGCACGGCCTACGACCGGATCTTTCAGGTTGATCTGCTGCATGTCGTCGGGATTGAGGAGCTGCCCGCGTCGACGCCTTCCTCCAACGGTCCTGCCAGCTGAAAAGAAGACAGGGCGCTGGTAAGCGCCCTGTCAAATACGGCGGCCTGGGGCTGCTCCCTCATTTCTTCGCTCGCTTTAAGACCGAGATGAAAGCGGTCTTGTCGCCGAAATCCGTGGGCCGAGTCGAACCGATGGCAAGTTTCAAATCGTCGCCGTCGATTTGATAGATGCCCAAATGGCTCTGTCCGTCCCTGCCCAGGGAATCAAAGGTAGCCGGCGCTTTGGAAGCGTCGAGGCGAAATGTTCCAATATCGGTCGTTTTCCCATCCTGGGCGGTGGTCACCTTGTCCCCGTCAATGGTAAGCACGATATTGGGCATCTCGTTCGGAGCGACCGGCTTGCCGCCCACATCAATCGCCGCGACCAGCTTCCAACTTCCCTGGATCTTCTCCATGTCCTTTCTGGCCGAATCGGCCGCGTCCGGCTTATCTGGCGCCGCCTGCATCGGCGGCGCCGCCGGCCCGTTGGCTGCCGTGACCTTGAACGAGCTAAAAAACGTCTGCATGTCCTGGTCCGGACCGACCGCCGTCAGAACGAACATGTGCGAACCGATGACAGCGAGGCGGACTTTCATGGCAGCTTGCCCGGCGACGTCGATGACGATTTCGCGGGCTGGGTTCCCGGCCAGCGTTGATTTGCCCTGGCCAGTAACCTTGGAGTTAGGAGGCAGCGCAGCCGTTAGGGCCGGCGCCACACTGTCCAGCAGCATGTCGCTGTCGCCGGGCTTAAGCGTCAGCTTGGACAGATCTCCGGCCGATACATTGAAGACGCCGCCCTTTGGCGAGATAACCATCATTACATTTGCAGGAATGTCCCCCGCCGGCGTCTTTTGTGGAGGCTGGCTTAGCTTCTGCACTTGACCCTCCGGCATCAACACACTAAAGCCATCCGGAGAATTCACCATCTGCCATCCAGCCGGCGCATCGCCTTTGGGCGCCGGTTGATCCAGCGACACCGCCGCCACCGGCGCCGTCGCCTTCTGCTCCGGAACCACCGGCGCCAGCTTGTCGAGGTCGTCGATCGTTTCGCCGCCGGCGATCGTGCACATCGCCAGGAACTTGTCCTGCGGAATGTCCGCCGGGATGAAGCGCACCTTGAAGTCGCCCATCACGGCGAACGTGCCGCGCTTGCCCTGATAGGTCGCGCAAACGAACGGCGCCACCGCGTCGGTCCCTTCCGACACGCCGCGGACCGTCGAGCCGCCGCCGGCCATCCACGGCGTCTTGCCCGCCGGAATTTGCAGCAGCACGATCGTCTTATCCAGGCCGTCTTTCACCTCGTCCGGCTTCGTTTCGCGCTCGTAGCCGAAGACGCCGTTCTTCGCATTGCCTGGCGCGTTGTTGGCGGCGTCGAGGCCGACGCCGGCCACGCCGACGTAGTTCGTTACCGCCACGTCCAAGGGCACGCCGGGATAGCGCACCAGCGCCGGCGCCGACGGATCGGCGTGGCTGAGGAACTGCGGGATCAGGAAGCTGGCGTAACGGAGATTCTGGACATCCTTGCTGTCGTCGTACCAGGCGCCGCGCGTGCCGTCCACCGGCAGGCTGGCGAACTCGCCGTCGCCGAGGAACGGCAGCAGCTCGGCCATCCAGCTGACGCGCTGATCCGCGCTCCAATCGACGAGCCGTTCGGGCGCCAGATTGCGCTTGGCCGTGCCGCGCGGGAAATGGCCCTTGGCCTGGACGTAGCGCTGCAGCGCGGCGGCCAGCTCATGGATGCGCGACCGGGAGGACGACGACTCGGCGCCGGCTTTGAGCCGGGTGACGAGCAGGCCGATCTCCTCGTCCATGTGGTTTTTCGCCGTCTCGCTGGAGAACGTTATGGCGGCGTTGA
>DATKHW010000243.1:0-6410 GCA_035546275.1 Gemmataceae bacterium | reverse complement strand
CCGCCAGGAGCGGCACAACGACCAGGGCGATCCCATAGAACAGGCTCACCCCCAGCAGAAGGGACCGCTGTCCCAGAAGGGTCGAGAAGCGAGCCTGCCAGTCCACCACAGGCCCGACCATGCCGGCGGCGTTGGCGAACGCTCCGAACACCAGCACCAGGACGAGCGCCGCCAGGTCCGGGCGCGAGCCGAAGCGACCGAGGCCGGAACGGACGGGGTCGCGCCACAGGTCGCTGGTCGGCGCCGTGGAGAGCACGCCGATGTTGTCGTGGGGACACGCATGGACGCAATCGAGACAAAAAGTACAGTCCATGTTGCCTATCTTACGCGGCTGAAATAGGTGCATTTCACAGCCGGAGATGCCGTCGCGGCCGCGAATACAATCCCTGGTCCGGCAACCGGCGCACACGCCCGGATCGCGGACCCGCACCTCCAGCGGCGAGGCCAACGACTGCACGAAGTTGAACTGGCCGATGGGGCAGAGGTACTTGCAGAAGACGGCGCCGCGGAAGAAGCCGTCCACGACGAAGGCCGCGACGAAGTAGCCGACGGCGATCCACGCGGTCCACCAGGGGCTGTCCCAGAGGGAGAACGCCTCGTAAGCCCACAAGAACAGCCCCAGCAGGACGACCGCGAGCCATTTGTTTCGCAGCCGGTGCGGCCAACTCCACCCTTGCGGCAACCAGCGTCGGGCGAGCGTCCGCGGCAGCGTGAACGGGCACGCCATGCAAAACAGGTTGCCCGCCGCGAGCAGGCCCAGCACGACGAAGCCGCGCCAGTGAATCCAAGGCAGGACGCCGGCGAGGTTCATGGCGCCGACCTGCGGCCCGCGCAGACCGTCGAGAATGACGACGGCGGCCAGGATCGCCAGCGGCAGCTGCGTGGCGAGGCGCGCATGCCGCCAGCGCAGGAAGCGGCCCAGCAGCGGGACGCGGAGCAGGTCGAATCGAGAAGGGGCGAAGGGGCGAAGGGGCGAAGGGGAGACCGAATGACTTGCCGATGTCACCAGGGCAAGTGGGATCCTCGCTCCACGCGGTTGTCTCCCTTTCTCCCTTTCTCGCTTTCTCCCTTTCTCCCCTTGCGAGCGGCCGAACAGGAATTCGACGCCGACCCAGAACAGGGGCAGGAGAAAGGCCGCCGACCCCGGAATCCACATCCAGACGCCGGCCGTCGCCTGGTCGGCCAGCGCCGACTGCCCCGCCAGCCGGGGGACCGTCGAGTAGTAGGGGTACAGCACGCGGTCGGAGAAAGTCAGCAGGGCGCACAGCACGGTGTTTTGCAGGTCCGCCAGGATCAGGTATGGGAACAGCAGCCACGACGGCCAGCGGGGACGGGCCGGGTATGGGCGGACGACCGGATACCAGAACAACAGGCCCGCGCCCAGGAAACAGGCGTGCTGCAGGTAGTGCCACCCCCGCGAGCGCAGGGCGAGGTCGTACAGGGCGGGAACGTGCCAGCCCAGCGACGCGGCGGTGAAGACGACGAGCGCCGCCGCCGGGTGCGTGAGCCGGCCGAACAGCGCGCGCAAGAAAGGGGATCGGAAAAGGGGTATAATCCAGCAGATTCGGATGGGCCGCGGCATCCCGCGGAGCAGCGGCATCATGGGCGCGCCGAGCCACAGGAGCGGCGGCGCGGCCATGAGGAGGAGCAGGTGCTGCACCATGTGGACTGTGAGCAGCAAGTCGGCGAACGGCTCAATCGGCGAGCCGAGGGCGACGTAGATCGTCGCCAGGCCGCCGAGAAAGGCGATGAGCCGCCCGGCGGCCCAGCGACGCGGATCGCCGCGGCGAAGGCGCAGCCAGCCGCGGAAATACAGCGCCGCCGGGAGAATCAGCGCAACGAGCAGCCACGGCTCGAACGGCCAGGAGCAGAGAAAGGCGTCGAGGGTGGGGCTCATGGCTCCTTCCGCGCTGTCTGCGGCTCCGTGGTCGAACGGGCCGGCGGCTGTCCCGGCGGCCGCAGACTCACCAGGAAATCGGTCAGAGCCGCCATCTCGGCGTCCGACACCTGCTTGCCATAGGCCGGCATGAGGCCGCCGCCGGGCGTGCCGTTGCTGACCTGGTCGATGAGTTGGTCCCGCGTCAGCCGGCGGCCGACGTCGGTGAGGTCGGGGCCGCGCCGGCCGCCCTGGCCTTCCAGGGCGTGACAATTGCGACAATCCTTGTACTGAAAGACCACGGCCCCCCGCAGCTCCACGGGATTGCTCCGCCGCACGACGTCCTCGGGAACGGGCGCGCCGCTCCAGGCGGTCATGTGCGGCGACCACGGCGCCGTGGCCCCCTGGTACGTCAGGGCGCCGAGCACGGCGTAGATCACGACGACGGCCAGGACGGCCATCGGCCGCCGCCGCGGCGAGCGCTCGCCGCGGTTGGACACGAACGGCACGGCCAAGAGCCCGACGATCAGGAGCAGCGGGAAGACCAGGATGATGAACGTCTCGGCGGCGGGCGGGCTGAGGGAAAGCAGGCCGAACAGCCACAGGAACGGCCACTCCGGCCGCGGGTTGGCGCCGGTCTCGCTCGGGACCGGCAGGGCGCTCGGGCCGACGGGGCCGAGCCAGGCGGCCAGGGCGACGACCGCGATCGCTGCCAGGGCCGAGAAGAGAGCGTCCTTCATCATGGCGTCGCCGAGGAAGGGGACGCCTTTTTCCACCTCCTTTTTGTACTCCACATCGTAGGTCTTGGGATCGACGATCTGGCCGGGGACCGGCGGCGCGCTAATGCCGCACTTCAGCACGAGCCAGAGGTGGACGGCCAGCAGGAGCAGCAGCACGCCGGGGATGACGAAGACGTGCAGGGCGAAGAAGCGGCTCAGCGCGTCGCCGCCGATGATGGGGCCGCCGAGCAGCAGGCCGACCACCCACGGCCCCACCCACGGCACGCGGCCGGCCATCGAACCGCCGACGGCCAGCCCCCAGTAGGCGTCCGGGTCCCAGCGCAGGACCTGGCCGGAGAAGAACATGCCCAACACGCACAGCAGCAGGAAGACGCCCACCACCCACGTCAGCTCGCGCGGGTACTTGTAGGCCCCGTGCAGGAACACCTGCGTCATGTGGATCAGCACCAGGACGACCATGCCGGACCCGGCATAGTAGTGCAGCGCCCGCAGGAACCAGCCGAGCGGCACATCGTGGTTCAGGGAGAGCAGGCTGCTGTAGGCGTTGTCGGGCGCCGGGACGTACACCAGCGCCAGCCCGATGCCGGTGAGGATCTGAATGAGCAGCAGGGTCATCGAGGCGCTGCCGAAGACGTACCACCAGCCCATCGGTCCGGCGACCCGCGCCGGGACCGGGTGTTTGAGCATTGGCAGGATGGTCTCGCGCACGCCCAGCCGGGCGTCGAACCAGCCCCCGAGCGCCTTCAGCAAGCGTTTCATGAGCGGTCCTCCGGACGCAGCGTGTCTTGCAGCGTGGGGTAGTGCGGCGCCTTGACCTCCAGCCGGACGGCCCGGGTGATCCGCCAGTCGCACTGGAATAGGCCGCGCGGGGGCGGCCCGGAAGCGCACTTGCCGCTGGCGTAGTAAACGCCCCCGTGGCAGGGGCACATGAACAGCCCCGATTGCGGGAACCAGGACACTGGACAGCCCAGATGGGCGCAGTTCATGGCGAAGATCACGAACTGTTCCTTGGCCGGCCTCCCAGGCCCCTGGTAGCGGACGTAAACGCCCGTCTTGGCCGCCTTGCCGTCCCATGGCTGGCCGAGTGGGTTCGGGAACGTGTGCAGCCGCGTCTCGCCCACCAGGTCCTTGAAGTCGTCCAGCGGCCCGAGGTCCACCCACTTCTCCAGGTCCTTCCGCAGCGGGCCGAGCAGGTAGCCGACGAAGGGGACGCCCACGGCCGCCGCGGCGACGGCGCCGGCCGCGTAGGTCGTCCAGGTCATGAGCTTCTGGAAAAAGCCGCGCCGCGGCATGGTCTCAGGGTTCGGATGCGGTTCCGTCATGGTGCGCCTCGCCGGCCGCGGCCGGTTCAGGGTGGGATGTCGGGGTCGAGTTCCCCTGCGTCCGCAGGAACGCGACCAGGTTCAATACGTCCTCCGGGGTCAACGCTTCCTTGCCGTGGTGGGCGTAATCGGGCATGCCGAGGTCCGATCGGCCGGTGATCATGATTCGCCGCAGGTTTTGGTCGCTGATCAGACTCAGGAACGCCGGTTCGTTGATGGCGCGGGCGATGCGGCCGTCTTTCGACACGCCCTGCCCGTGATCGCCGTGGCAGGAGGCGCACGCCGTGGCGAACCTGCTTCGGCCGGCGGCGGCGTCCCCGATCGCGTCGGCGGCCGCGAGGTAAGGCGGCGCCCCTTCCGACGCAGGGCCCGGCGCCCCCCAGGCCGGGGCCGCGCCCTTGGGATCGCGGACGACCTCGACCTCCTGATCCTTCTCTTCAACGCGGTAGGGGATCCCTTTGATCTCATTCACCAGCACGGCAACCTGCGCCTTCGTGAGGGGCCCGCCCTGCTCCGTACCGAACGCGGGCATCAGCGACCCGGGCCGGCCGCCGGCGACGACGTCTTCCACCGTCTTCGTCGGCACGATGGCCCGAAACAGCCCGTCGTTCAACGGCGGCGCCGGCCCCAGCTTGCCGTCGGCGCCGTGGCAGCCGGAGCAGTTCTGGCGATAAAGCGCGTCAAACGCCAGGACGCGATCCGGCGGAATCGGCCGGTCCGCATCCTTGGGTTGCCCGGGAAAGCGGCAGCCGGCCGTCATGAGAGCCAGCAGTGCCAGGACGAGCGGCGCCCGTCCCGCGTAGGGATGGAATCGAATCACGGCCGCACCTCCGGGCCGCTCCCCGCCGGCGGCACAGCGATCGTTTCCGAGCGGACCACCACCGTGGCCGCCGCCACACCGAACACGAATTGCGAAACGATGAACCAGGGCCACTCCACGCCCGCCTGAAGGGTCGGGTTGACGACGCCCATCAGTCCGTAGCTGACCCCCGTCCACAGCAGCGGCAGCAGCAGGGCGCCCCAGACGTAGGGGCTTGGAATCGGCCGCAGCCTCGGCAGCGCCAGGGCGTAGGCCAGGCCGAAGCCCGCCGACAGGCCGACGTGAATCAGCATGGCGGGCACGAACCACTCGAAGTGGAACTGCCGCAGTTCCGCCGCTCCTGACGGCATGCCGGGGACCGCCAGCCCCGCCAGCAGGTTGACGGGATACCAAACGCCGTTGCCCGTACACAGGCTCCATAGGAGAGCGGGAACGGCCATCAGCACGCCGCCCGCCGCGCCTCCCAGAATCCCGGACACGATGGGACCGAATTTGCGGCCGCTGGAGACCACGGCCGCGGCGCCGGCGCCGAACACGAGCTGAGAAGCGATGAACCAGGGCCATTCCACGTGCCGTTCCATCAGCGGGTTGACGAACCCCATCAGGGCGAAGGTCACGGCCGACCACAGCAGCGGCATGAGCAGGCCGCCCCAGGCGAGCGACTTCGGGACCGGCGGCAGCGTCGGCAGCAGGACGCCCAGCATCAGGCCGATCGCCAGCGACATCACGATGTGGATGACGATCGCTGCGACGAGCAGCGACGGGTGGAATGCGTCCAGGTTCATGGCGCCGACGCCCGGCAGCACCATGCCCGCCAGCAGATTGATCGGGTAAAAGATGCTATGGTGGGCGCTCAGCAGACCGTAGGCCAGCGCGGGAATCGGCATGACCAGGCCGCCGAGGACGCCCCCCCACACGCCCGCTGAAATGGGGTGGATTTTCGTCGGCAGCTGGGCCCGGTAACCGGGCACCCCGGCGGCGAGTTGCTCCACCGTCCCCGGCGCGGGCGTCCCCGGCTGTGGAAGCGGCTCCACGGCCTCGACGTGAACGTGACCCCGCCCCGGCAGCAATTGCCCGATCCAGCCGACCAGGCCGGCGACGAAGACCGTGGCGCCCGCGGCCAGGAAGAACACGGTGTCAAAGGCCAGGCCCGCCGCGGCCAGCGACAGGCCCGCGACAAGGATGAACGGCGCGATGGTCGGCCGCGGCGATTCGATCGGTTCCGGTCCCGCGCCCGTGTACGGCTCGCTCGTCATGGCCGCATCACCTCCCCACCAGGTAGACGACCGTGAACACGACCACCCAGACGCCATCCACGAAGTGCCAGTACCACGCCGTCAGCTGGACGGCGGCCGGCCGAGGCCCCGTAATCTGCCGTTTCGCCGTCAGGCCCAGCACGATCAGCATGAGGAGGACGCCGCCGGTAACGTGCAGCGCGTGAAAGCCGACCAGCGTGTAGTACGTCGTCCCGAACAGGTTGCGGCTGATCGTCAGGCCGTCGCGGGTGATGAGGGTGTACCACTCGAATGCCGTGCCCAGCAGGAACAGCACGCCCAGCGCGATGGTGAGAGACCACCAGAGGAAAAAGCCCCGCCTCGACCCGGAATGCAGCGACCGCTCCGCCATGTGGATCGTGCCGCTGCTGGAGAGCA
>DATKHW010000242.1:0-3174 GCA_035546275.1 Gemmataceae bacterium | reverse complement strand
TCCGCAACCACGCGGAGGACGTGCGGCGGCTGATGGTGCGCAACGCGACCAACGGCATGGTGCCGCTGGGCACGGTGGGCGATGTGACGGACATTAACGGTCCACTGATCTTGACGCGCTACAACATGTACCCCGCGGCGGCCATCACCGGCGATGTCATGCCCGGCGTCAGTTCCGGCGACTCCATCAAGATGATGGAAGCGCTGGCCGACCAGAACCTGCCCAAGACGATGGCCTACGAGTGGACGGAGATCACCTATATCCAGCAGCAGTCGGGCAACACGGCGATGGTGCTCTTCGCGCTGGGAGTGCTGGGCGTGTTTCTGGTGCTGGCCGCCCTGTACGAGAGCTGGGCGCTGCCGCTGGCCGTCATCCTCGTCGTACCGATGTGCCTGCTCAGCTCGATCGCCGGCGTCTGGCTGTCGCACCGATTCTGGGGAGCGGCCGGCGACATCAACATCTTCACGCAGATCGGCTTCGTCGTGCTGGTCGGCCTGGCCAGCAAGAACGCGATTCTGATCGTCGAATTCGCCAAGATGAAGCGCGACTCCGGTCTGCCGCGGCGCGAGGCCACGCTGGAGGCGGTGAAGCTGCGTCTGCGGCCGATCCTGATGACCTCCTTCGCCTTCATTCTCGGCGTCGTGCCGCTGATGGTGTCGAAGGGCGCCGGCTGGGAAATGCGCCAGACGCTGGGCATCGCCGTGTTCAGCGGGATGCTCGGCGTGACGCTGTTCGGCATCTTCCTGACGCCGGTGTTCTTCTACGTCATCGAGTGGTTCAGCGAGCTGTGGCCGTTCAATACGCCGGAGGCCAAGCACGCCGGAAAGTTGGCGCTCGATCTGCTCACGTTGGCCTACGTTCGGCGGCTGGGCGGCCGACTGTGGCGGCGGGCGGCGGAGATCGCGCGGGAGCGGCGGCCCGCTAGGCCGCTCTCTCCGCGAGCGGCCGGCGGGGTGCTCATCAAGCCGAACGGCGACGGCAACGGCAACGGCGGTGTGGCCGGGGCTGAGTCTTCGAAGCCCCGGCATTCCCTGGAAAGCCATGCCGGGGCTTCCGAAGACTCCAGCCCCGGCCACACGGATTCACCAAGCGGGGCGGACATTTCGGCGACGCCGAAGTAGGGGGCGGTATGTTCTCGCGCTTTTTCATCAACCGTCCGATCTTCGCTTCGGTGCTGTCGATCGTCATCACGCTCGGCGGCTCCATCGCCCTGTTTACGCTGCCGATCGCCCAGTACCCGGACATCACGCCGCCGACCGTGCAGGTGTCGGCCTATTATCCCGGCGCCAACGCCCAGACCGTCGCCGACACCGTGGCCGCCCCGATCGAGCAGCAGGTCAACGGCGTCGAGAACATGCTCTACATGTCCTCGCAATGTACCAATGACGGCGCCTACACGCTGACCGTCACCTTCAAGCCCGGCAGCGACCTCAACATCAGCCAGGTGCTGGTGCAAAACCGCGTCTCGCTGGCCCAGCCGGTCTTGCCGATCCTCGTGCAGCGCCGCGGCATCGCCGTCACCAAGAAATCGTCCAGCGTGCTGATGATCGTCAACCTCTATTCGCCCAAGGGCACGCGCAACGCCATCGACCTGAGCAACTACGCGACCATCCAGCTGCGCGACGAGCTGGCCCGCCTCCAGGGCGTCGGCGACATCACCTATCTGGGACAGCGTGATTACAGCATGCGCGTATGGCTCGATCCACAGAAACTGGCGGTGCGCAACCTCACCTCCGACGACATCGTGACCTCCATCTCGCAGCAGAACATCCAGGTGGCGGCCGGCCAGATCGGCCAGCCGCCGGTCCCCAAGGGCCAGGTTTTTCAGTACACGATGACGACGCTCGGCCGGCTGGAGAATCCCGAGCAGTTCGAGCAGATGGTCGTCGCCTCCGACCCGCAGGGCCGGCCCGTCCACCTGGGCGACGTGGCCAACGTCGAGCTGGGCGCCATGACCTATGACCAAACCTGCACGCTGGACGGCCAGCCGTCGGTGGCCCTGTCGGTCTACCAGCTGCCCGGCTCCAACGCCCTGCAAGTGGCGGAGGCCGTCAACAGCAGAATGGCGGAGCTGAAAAAGCGCTTTCCGCCCGATCTCGATTACAAGATCGTCTACGACACCACGCCGTTCATCAACGAGTCGATCGGCGAGGTCTTCAACACGCTGCGCGACGCCGTCATCCTGGTGGCCCTGGTCGTGCTGCTGTTTTTGCAGAACTGGCGCTCCGCGATCATCCCGCTCATCGCCGTCCCGGTGGCCATCATCGGCACTTTCGCCGTCATGGCCTTCATGGGGTTCAGCCTCAACAACCTGACGCTGTTCGGCCTGGTGCTGGCCATCGGCATCGTCGTGGACGACGCCATCGTCGTGGTCGAAGCCGTCGAACATCACATTGAAGAGGGGATGAATCCGCATGACGCGACGATCAAGGCGATGGAACAGGTTTCGGGGCCGGTGGTGGCGATCGGCCTTGTGCTGTCGGCGGTATTCATTCCCTGCACGTTCATCACCGGCATCACCGGCCAGTTCTTCCGGCAATTCGCGCTGACCATCGCCGTCTCGACGCTGATTTCGATGTTCAACTCGCTGACGCTCAGCCCGGCCCTCTGCGCGCTCTTGCTCAAGCCGCGGCAGGAGGGGCGCTATGAGGCATTGCCGCGCTGGGCGATCGTGCTGATCGTCGGCTGGCTCGGCTGGCTCGTTGGCGTCAACCCGCGGACGCTCCCCGATGTGCTCCACCGGTGGGCGCCGGCAGCGGCGGTCGCCGACATTCCCTTCGTGCTGCCGCTGGCCTCGGCGGCCGTCGTCGCCGTCGCCGGCTGGTTCGTGTCGCCGCTCATTAACTTCGTGCTGGGTTGGACTTTCCGGATGTTCAATCTCGGCTTCAAATACAGCACGACCGTTTACACGCGGACGATCGGCCTTCTGGTGCGGGTCGGCGCCGGCGTGCTGCTGGTCTACGGCGGTCTGCTGTTCCTGACGTGGCTCGGCTTCACCCAGACGCCGACCGGGTTCATCCCGTCGCAGGACAAGGGCTATCTGCTGGTCAACGTGCAGCTGCCCGACGCCGCATCGGTGGCGCGCACGCAGCGGGCCATGAAGACGGTTGAACAATTGGCGCTCAAGCAGGCCGGCGTCGCCCACACGGTCGGCATCTCCGGCCAATCCATCCT
>DATKHW010000241.1:0-9461 GCA_035546275.1 Gemmataceae bacterium | reverse complement strand
GGTCTGGAGACCACGCCACAACGACGGCGCGGAGTCTGCTGCTCGACTGGCTGCTGGCCGCTCACCGCCGCCGCGTCGTCGATTTGCTGGCGCGCGACGCCGTGGACGCGGCCCGGCGGCACTGGAACCTGGTGCAGGAATTGCCGGCGACGGCCGCCGCTGTGGAGGAGAGCCTCGGCCGCGATCTGGCCGCGCGCACGGCCCGCTTCCGCGATGAGCTGGCCACGGAATACTTGACGGCGACGCGCGAGGCCATGCGTTACGGCGCCATTCCGGAGGGGTGGCGCGCCGATTACGACAAGGGCACATCCGGTCTGGTGCGTTTGCTCAGCCTGGACGGCGACAACGTCCGCTTGCTGACGGCGATGGTGGAGATCTGCAACGACTGGTTTTTGGACCTCTACAATGCCGGCGATCCGGGCCGCCTAATGGAGCACGTGGATCGCTTCACGCCGTTTGCCACGCAGCTGGCCCGGCTGGTCAAGGATCGCCCCGGCGACCTGGCGGCGCACGCGGCGCTGTCGGACTTCTATAAATTCCGCGGTTTCACGGCCGGCGATCGCGCCCGGAAGGCGGAGCTGTACCGCGAGGCGCTGCGTTTCCAGCCCGGCAATGAGAACGTGCGCAGCCTGCTCAAAGACCTCGGCGAACCGGCCGACGGCAATGCGGAGAAAGGGGACGGGCCATGAACCCGTTTGAGGCGCTGCGGCTGGACCCGTCCTCGTCGGAGGAGGACGTGGTGAAGCGGGCCGCCCAGCTGCGGCAGCGCGCGGCCGACGAGGCGGAGCTGACGGCGGTGCGCCAGGCGGTGCAAGCGCTGACCGGCCGGCCGGAGGATCGGCTCCTGCACGCGCTGCTGACTCATCCGCGTCCGGACTACGCCGCCCCGGCGCTGGAGCGGTTCAGCGCCGCCTATCGCCGCGCTCCCGCGCCCCCCGGCGAACCGCCGCCGGTTCCGGGCTTAGATTTGAAGGAGTTTACGGAGCTGTTGCAGGCGATCCTCGTGGAAGAGCTGGACCTGACGCCTCCGCCGTTCGAGGCGCCGGCCGCGGGAGAAGACCCCGACGAGCTGCGCCGGCAAATGGGAGAGGCGCTGTGGCAAAGCCTCGTGTTCGACCCACGGGCTTGACGGGCGCTCCGCTTGCATGACAGTCGGTCGCCGCCTAGACTGCAATCGTAAGGTCAACGGAACGCTCCAGAAACGGTTTTGACCACGCCGAGGCCTGAATGTGGTGGAAAAGATGCCCTTAAACGATCCAAATGGCGTCGCGTGCAGCGACTCGCGAGAGACGCCGGTCGAGCCGTGGCGGCATCTTGTGCGGCGGCAGCACCCCTGGCGGCAGCAACTCTATGTCAAGGGGCGCAACCTGACCGCCCGGCAGCTAGTCGGTGGGATCAAGGCGAACCAGCTGGACGAGCAACAGGCGGCGGCCAACTACGATCTGCCCATTGAGGCGATCCGTGAAGCCCTTCATTACGTCGAGCAGAACACAGAGCTTCTGGAAGCGGAGGCGGAGATCGAGCGTCTGATGCTGAAGCGGGGAGGCGTAGTGGCAGAGCCTGATCTTCGACCCACGGGCCTGAGCGACGGCCGCCGTTAATCGTGGCCTTGCATTTGCGCCCTTCCCCTTGACCGCCGCAACCCTTCCGGCGACCATACGGGACGTGTTGATCCAGTTGCACGGAGGCGGGCCATGTATGCAACGCTGGTCTTGGTCGCGCTGGGCGTCGCAGGGGACGATCCCCATGATACGGATATCCCGCCCTGCCCCGTAGAATACCCTTTCCCCGGCCCATCGACATGGACCTTGGAGTCGTTTGAAGAGGACGGAAAGCGAGACAAACGGCTCGGCGATCTAAAGTTGGGAAGTGACGGCTGCGGCGTCCTGAAAGTGTTCCCTAGGGCGCCCTGGGAGATTACTGATTGCAGAGTCAAAGGGGCGAATGACTCCGGGTCGTTCGAGTGGGACGTCCACTGCGTAAACCAAGTGGGAGACGTGAAATTCACTCTGTACGGCGTCTACCGCGTTCGCAATGACCGTTTGTGGCTCTGCTTCAGCTTTGGCAAGCAACCGCCCGAGTTCTCCACCAAACCCGATGACAATCGCACGCTGCTTGTCCTTCGTCGCGTGAAGTAGCCGCTCAAGTGCAAAGCCGATCAACACGACTTTAGGACACTACCAAAAGTCACGATTGGTTGTGTGATATGCACCAGCCGATCGTCCCGAAAACCAGGGCCTCGCACAAGAATAATGGGTACTCCACGCCCCAGAACATCACCGGATGATCCTCTTCCCAAGTCGCTTTGACCCAATCCGGGTGTGTACTGAAGGGGTGCGCCAGGGTGGCATGGCCTTCTGAGCGGCTCGCAATGGCCGCTGCGGCGGCTTCCGCCGTCGGGTCATAGTCCGGCTTGACGGGAGGAGTCAGTGGTGGGATGCTCGACCGCGCATCCCGCCAGGAGGACGACCGCCGCCGAAGTCGCCGCCAATATGCGCCGCACACTTTTCCCTCCCATTGAGAGCAGCGGCCTTTTACCGGATCATGCGGAAAAATCCAGCCCGCTTTGACAGGGCGGCAGACAAGAACCCATCCGCACCCGCTTATTAGATGCTTTCGCATCCACGCCCGCTGATGCGTCGGCGGGTTTTTTTCAAATTAGGCCACGACCCCGCCGTTGGTCGGCTTGCACACACGGCGGCGGCCGTCGATAATCCAGTCAGACCCGGTCGCCGCCGCGACGCCCGCTATTCGCCGTTGAATTGCCCGGTAAGGGACATGAAAACGTGGTTGACGCCGCTGGCCGCCGCGCTCCGCCGGCCCCGCTGGATGATCGTTCTCGCGGGGCTTTGCCTGGCGGCGGCCTGGGGCGGCTGGTGTATTTGGAAAGTTTGGCAGATCGACGACCTGCGCCGGCAGGCGTTGGCAGCGATGGACGACCGCGATTTCGAGACGGCCCAGGCACGGCTGAAAGCCTACGCCGCGGCCCGGTCCAAGGACGGCGAGGCGCGATTCCTGCTGGCCCAGGCACATCGGCGGGCGCGCGTGGAGCTGCTAGACCAGGCCCACGACGATCTGTATCAAGCCCGACATCTCGGATATACCGGAGAGGACGTCGATTTGGAATCGGCCCTGCTGGACGTGCAGGAAAATGGACCGTCTCCTCAGCGAGCGGCTGTGCTGCAGCGCTGTCTCGACGGTGGAGGATCGAAAGAGGCGTTGGCGCTGGAGGCGCTGGCGCGCGGCTGCATCGCGCAGAATCGGCTGGCAGACGCCAATGCGTGGCTCAATCGCTGGATTGGCCGCGCCCCCGACGACTGGTATCCGCGCCTCTGGCGCGGGGCGATCTTCGAGTACATGAACGAGGCTGGCCCGGCGCTGGCGGATTTCGAGTTCGCTCGCCAAAAGAGACCGCAAGACGAGGAAATTCGCATGCGCGTCGGTCTCATGCTGGCGCGCAGCGGCTTGGATTGCAGTACGGCTCTGCAATATCTGGAACCGTACAGTCAGACGCACCCGGAGGACGTGGACGTCGTGGTCGCCCTGGCGCGCTGTCATCGCGTCTTGCAGCAGCCGGCGGAGGCGGAAGCGCTGCTTCGGCCCGTCGTCGCCGCCCACCCGGACAATGTGGATGCCCTTTTGACCTTGGCCCTGGTCGAGTCGGACCACGGCGACGACGCCGGCGCGCTGGAGCAGCTGCGCCGGCTCGATCCGCTGGTCCGGCAGTCTCGCCCTCCGTCGCTGCTGCCACGGCTGCGACGGGCGGCGCCGGTGCTGAATCATGTGGATATGCCGGAGCGGAAACGCGTTGTATTCGGGCTTTTCGTAACGATCCTCGGCCGCATGGAGCGAACTGAGGAGGCCAAGAAATACTTGGCGGAGGTCGATCGGCTCGACGCGATGATGAAGGAGCTGGATCAATGCTCGAAGCAGTTCCAGCAGAACCCGCAAGACGTCGCCGCTCTGGATAAGGTGGGGACGCTGTACCTGCAGGTCGGGATGCCGGAGGAAGGCGCGGCCGTGCTGGAGCGCGTGCTGAAGATGAAGCCGGACGACCTGGCGGCGCATCGGGCGCTGGCCGAATATTACGAAAGCAGCGACGACCCGGAAATGCGGCGGCAGGCGGACCAGCATCGGCGGTTCGTCGAGGCGGCGCCGCCTTCCTCCAACTTGCAAGGGCCGTGAGCGCCATGATCCGTTTCTCCAAGACGCTCCTCGGCCGGCGATCCGTGCGCCGCTGGCTCTGGCCGATGGCCGCGGTGATCGCAAGCGGCTTGCTGGCGCTCGGCTGCTTTCACTCCAGCCCGTCCGCGCCGCGGCCCGATCCGGCCCCGGTCGATCCGCCCGCCGACGGCCCCGGCTTCTTCGCCGACGTGACGGCCGCCTCGGGTGTGGATTTCCAGTACCGCAACGGCGAGGAAGCCGATCTCTATACGATCCTGGAATCGCTGGGCGGCGGCGTCGCGCTCTTGGATTACGACCGCGACGGCAAGCTGGACATCTTCCTCACCGGCGGCGGTTATTTCGACCCGAAGGACAAGACCATCAAGGGCCATCCGAATCGTCTCTATCACAACGAGGGCGGCGGCCGATTCCGCGATGTAACGGCGGAGGTCGGCCTCGACAAGCCGCTCTTCTACAGCCACGGCGTCGCCGTCGCCGATTACGACAACGACGGCTGGCCCGATCTGCTGGTGACGGGCTACGGGCGCATGGCGCTGTTTCACAACAATCACGGCAAGTTCGAAGAAGTCACCGAAGCCGCCCACTTGCTAGGTCCGAATGGTCCGCTATGGAGCACCAGCGCCGCCTGGGCCGATTTCGACGGCGACGGCTGGCCGGATTTGTTCGTCGGCCAGTACGTCGATTGGAACATGGCGCGCAACATCCCCTGCCCCCTGGTCGGCCCCGGCGGACCGCCGGACGTATGCTCGCCGACGCAATTCGGCCCGCTGCCGCCCAAGCTGTATCTGAACAACCACGACGGGACCTTCCGCGACGCCAGCGAAGGGGCGGGGCTGAAGCCGGGCAAGACGCTCGGCGTCGTCGTGGTGGACGTGGACGACGACGGCCGGCCCGACGTGTATGTCGCCAACGACACCGTGCCCAATCAGCTTTATCTCAACAAGGGCGGCGGCAAGTTCGAGGAAGTCGGCGTGCTGCGCGGCGTCGCCATGAATGAATGGGGCCGGGCCGCCGGCAGCATGGGAGTGGATGCGGCCGACTACGACGGCAGCGGACGCTTTTCGCTCTTCGTCGCCAACTTCGTCGAGGAGGCCCACGGGCTTTACCACAATCGCGGCGGCGGCCTGTTCGATCACGCCAGCAGCCGGTCCGGCCTCACGTCGATCGGCCTGAATTTCGTCGGCTTCGGCGCCAGCTTCCTCGATTACGACAACGACGGCGCCGAGGACATTCTCATCGTCAACGGCCACGTGCTGCGCCATCCGCCCAGCCCGCAGACGCAGGCCCAGCGGGCCGTGCTGTTCCACAACACGGCGCCAGGCGGCCGGCCGTCGGCGACGGTTCGCTTTGAGGATATTTCGGGGAAAGCAGGGGCGTTTTTCCGGGGCAAGCATCGCGGCCGCGGCCTGGCCGTCGGCGACCTGGACGACGACGGCAAGGTGGACGCGGTCGTCAGCTGCTGCGAGGAGCCGGCGGCGGTGCTGCACAATATCGTGGACAACGGCAATCACTGGCTGGGGATTCAGCTGCAAGGCAATCCGTATCGCGATGCGGTCGGCGCCCGCTTGACGCTGGAATCGCCGGGACGACGGCTGGTGCGAGCGGTCAAGGGCGGCGGCAGTTATTTGTCGTCGAGCGATCGGCGGGTGGTGTTCGGCCTGGGCGGCGACGCGGCGGTGGACCGGCTGACGGTGCAGTGGCCGTCCGGCGAGCCGAAGGTGCAGGTCTGGGAGGGGGCGGCGCTGAAGACGGACCGTTACTGGCGGCTAGTGCAAGGAGAAGCGCAGCCGCATCCGTGGGCGACGGAGAAACCATGAGGCGACGGCTGGCGATGCTGTGGCGGCCGGTGTGGCTGGTCGCGCTGCTGGGCGTCTGCCTGGCGGCGGCCGGCGGCGGCTGGTACGCCTGGAGCGTTCGGCAGACCGACGACCTGCGCCGGCAGGCGGCCGCGGCCCTGGACGACCGCGACTTCGACACGGCCCAGGCGCGATTGCAAGCCTATGTCGCAGCCCGGCCCAAGGACGGCGAGGCGCGTTTCCTGCTGGCCCAGGCGCAGCGGCGGGCGCGCGTGGAGCAACTGGACCAGGCCAGCGACGATCTGTACCAGGCCCGACATCTCGGCTATGCCGGAGACGACGTCGATTTGGAAGCCGCCCTGCTGGACGTGCAGGAAAACGGACCATCCCCCGAACGGATGGTGGTGTTGCAGCGCTATCTCGACGGCGGAGGATCGGGCGAAGCTTTGGCGCTGGAGGCGTTGGCCCGCGGCTGCATCGACCACAGCCGCCTGGACGAGGCCACGGGCTGGCTCAATCGGTGGATCAATCGCGACCCCGACGACTGGTATCCGCATCTCTGGCGTGGGGCGATTTTCGAGTATCTCCTGCAACCCAAGCTGGCCGTTTCGGATTTTGAGTTCGTGGTCCATAAACGGCCTGCGGACGAGTTGGCCCGGCTGCACTTCAGCCTGACGACGGTGCTGAGCGGCTACGACTATAAAGAGGCGTTGCAATATCTGGAACCGTACAGCCAGGCGCATCCCGACGACCTGGACGCGCTGGTCGCCGTCGCCCGCTGTCGGCGGATGCTGGGGCAGGCGGACGCGGCGGAAGCGCTGCTCCGGCCCGTCGTCGCCGCGCACCCGGATCAGGCGGACGCGCTGCTGACGCTGGCGATGGTGCAGTCCGACCGCGGCCGCGACGCCGAGGTCCTGGACACGCTGCATCGCCTGGAATCGGCGGCGCGGCGGAGGGACGGCGAGGCCTCGCTGGCCCGGCTGCGGCGGCTGGAGCCGGTGTGGAACAACATGGACCCGCCGGAGCGTTTGCGGATCGTGTATACCCTTGAAGCGGCGACCTATGAACGTCTGGGGAATACGGAAAACGCCGCGCGCTGCCGGACCGAGGCCGATCGCATTCGGACGGGCATGACCGACCTGGCGACGGCTATCAAGGAGCACCACGAAAGACCGCGCGACGCCGCGGTGCTGCACCGGATCGGCATGTTGTACATGCAGCTGGGGATGCCGGAGCAGGGCGCCGAGGCGTTGGAGCGGGCGCTGGCCGAGAACAGCGACGACCCGGCCGCGCATCTGGCGCTCGCCGAATACTATGAAACCCGCGACGACCCCGAAGCGCGCCGGCTGGCCGCGCTGCATCGGCAGCTGGCGGGGGGGCCCAAGGCGCAAGGGCCGTGAGCCGCCTATTGCCCTGGCGCCCCCGGCCGGTTACATTCAATCCAACACGGCGCCGCCCGCCGTCCCGCCTGGTCGATCCGCCGGACCCACCCGCTTCGCAGGAGCCTCGACATGCTCACTTTCCACGCCCTGGCCGTCGCCCTGTCGCTGTTCGCGGCTGACTCGTCCTTCAAGCCGAAGCCGTTCGATTGGCCGCAATGGCAAGGCCCCGATCGCACCGCCGCCGTCGTCGAACCCGGCCTGCTCCAGGAATGGCCCAAAGAAGGGCCGCCGCTGGCCTGGCGCATCAAGGGACTCGGCGAGGGCTTCTCCACGCCCACCATCGCCGCCGGCCGCATTTTCTCGATGGGAAATATCGAAAAAACGGAAATGGTCATGGCTTTCGCCGAGGCCGACGGCAAGCCGCTGTGGTCCCACGATGTCGGCCCCGTCCGCGCCGACGGCGGCGGCTACCACGGCCCGCGCTGCAGCCCCACGGTGGACGGCGACGTCCTCTACGCGCTCGGCCTCAACGGCGATCTGCTGTGTCTCAAGATAGACAGCGGCGATGAGGTATGGCGCAAAGACCTCATCAAGGACTTCAAGGGCGCCCGCGGCGGCTGGGGCTACGCCGAGTCGCCGCTCATCGACGGCGACAAGCTCCTCTGCACGCCGGGCGGCAAGGACAACACCATCGTCGCCCTGAACAAGAAGACCGGCGAGAAAATCTGGTCCTGCCCCGTCGGCGACGGGGCGGCCTATTCCTCGATCATCGCCGTGGATGTGGACGGCAAACGGCAGTACGTGCAGTTTCTCGGCGGCGGCGTGGTCGGCGTGTCCGAGGACGGCAAGCTCTTGTGGCGCTACAACAAGCCGGCCAACGGCACGGCCAACTGCTCCACGCCGCTGTTCAGCGACGGCTGCGTGTTCGCGGCGTCGGCCTACGGCACGGGCGGCGGCCTGGCCCGCATCAACCACGACGGCGACAAATACACGGCCGACGAGGTCTATTTCACCAAGCACATGCAGAACCACCACGGCGGCATGGTGCTGCGCAACGGCTTCCTCTACGGCGCCGACGAGGGCCGGCTGACCTGCATCAACCTCAAGACCGGCGACACGGCCTGGTCCACCGACAAAACCGGCAAAGGCTCCGTCGCCTGCGTCGGCAACCGGCTCTACTTCCGCAACGAAAATGGGCCGATCCTGCTGATCGAAGTCAACCCGTATGAATATGTGGAGCACGGCCAGTTCAATCTGCCGGACAAGACGGACAAGCCGCAGTGGACGCACCCGGTCGTCGCCAACGGCAAGTTGTATATTCGCGATCAGGATATGCTGTTTTGCTACGACGTGACGCGGCATTGACGATTGGATGAAACCAGCCCGACGCGCCAGCGAGGGGTTGGGGCGTAACCCTTGCTGGCGCGTCGGGCTGGTAAGCCGACCATGTCCACCGCTCCCCTTTTCCGCGCGCCGGACGTGCGGCTGCTGTTCGTCACGCGGGCGGTGCGGTTGTTCGCTTACGGCTTCCTCGCGCTCATCCTGTGGCTTTATCTCGCCGAGCTGGGCCTGTCCGCGGCGCGGATCGGCCTCTTGCTGAGCATGACGCTGGTGGGCGACGTGGCCGTGTCGCTGTGGATCACCACCACCGCCGATCGCATCGGTCGCAAATGGATGCTCATCGCGGGGGCCGTGCTGATGGCGCTGGCGGGAGCGGCGTTCCTCTCCACCGACGACTTCATTCTCCTCTTGATCGCGGCCACGGTCGGCGTCATCAGCCCCAGCGGCAACGAAGTCGGGCCGTTCCTGGCCATCGAACAGGCGGCGCTGGCCCAGGAAGTCACGGCCCAGCAGCGGACGCACGTCTTCGCCTGGTACAGCCTGACCGGCTCGCTGGCCACGGCGTTCGGCTCGCTGCTGTGCGGCCTGATCGTCCAGGGGCTGCACGACTACGCCGGCATTTCTAATTTGCAGAGTTACCGCCTCGTCCTTTGGGTTTATGCCGGCGTCGGCGTGATTCTCGCCGCCCTATTTATCCGGCTGTCGCCGGCCGCCGAAGCGACCGCCTCGCCGCCGGTGGTAGGGGCGAGGTTACCTC
>DATKHW010000240.1:0-5194 GCA_035546275.1 Gemmataceae bacterium | reverse complement strand
AGGGTTTGCGTGCCCAGGTCGGCCGCGATAAAGACGAGCATTATGAGTCGATGCGGTCAGCGGCCCGATTGCAGAACGACGCGGTCAGCTACCGGGCCCAGGTGGATAATCTAAGCCGTGAGCATCAGCGATTACGGCAGCGCAGCGAGCAGGCCGTCGAGCATTTGGCGTCGCTCGACGTGGAGCTTCAGGAACTGACGGCGGCGGACGAGACATTGCAGGGACGACTCGGCGGCGCCCGCCGGACGCTGACCGAGACGCGCGAGGAGCGGGAACGGCTTGGTCAGGCGCGGGACGAGACGGCCCAGCGCATCGCCGAGCTGCGGGCGGCCCGAAGCGGCCTGGCGAGCCGGATCGAGGTGCTGGAGGGGCTGGAGCGCAGTCGTGAGGGATTCGGCGCTGGGGCGCGCGAGGTGTTCGCCCTAACGGAACAAGCGGAGCCGGGGCCGTGGCGGACGGTGGTCGGGATCGTGGCCGATTTCCTGACGGTGCGCCGCGAATACGCCCCGCTCATCGACCTGGCCCTCGGCGACCGGGCGCAGCGCTTTGTGGTGCGCGATCCGACTCTGCTGGCGCTGGCGTTGCGCCAGCGGCCGCAAGCGTTTTCCAGCCGCGTCAGCTTTCTCCCTCTTTTGCGTTTGCCGTCGAATTCTCGTGAAGAAGAACGGCGGATCGCACTGGCGGCCGCTGAGTCCGTCGCCGCTGGCGGAGCGAGCGGCCTGCTGGCGCCGACGCCGGCCGAACAGCTGGTGCGCTGCGACGACCTGGAGCTGGCGGATCTGCCGCATCGGTTGCTGGGCCGCACGCTGATCGTGCGCGATTTGGCGGCGGCCCAATCGGCGATCACTGAGCGGCCCGGCGTCCGCTGTGTGACGTTGGCAGGCGAGTTGCTGGAGGCGGACGGGACGTTGACAGTCGGCCAGCACCATGCAGCCTCCGGCATCTTGTCCCGAAAAAGCGAGTTACGCGATCTGCGGGAACAGCACCGCCAAATGGAAGTGCGAATCGCTGAGCTGGACCGCGACCTGGCCGATCTGCGCGAGCGCGTGGCGGCGCTGGACGATCGCATCGGCCGGCAGCAACTGGAGATCGACGTTCTTGTGGACCAATCGGCCGATTTGCGCGAAAGGATCGGGCAGCGGCGGCAGCGGCGCGAAGGCTTGCACGAGGAGGTGGTGGTCAATCGCACGGAGATCAGCGGTCTGGAGCAAGAAATTGAGCGTTTGACGGCGTCGTGGCGGCAAGCGCGCGACGAGGCGGCGAAGGCCGAAGCGCTAGTGCAGGCGCTGCAATCGCGGCTGGAGACGGCGGAGCGCGAAATCCGCGAGGGCGACGCGCTGCGCCTGCGCCTGCAGCACGAGGCGACGGAATCCAAGGTCAGTCTGGCCCAGGTGGAGGAACGGCTCGCGGCCCTGCGCGTCCGCCGCGATCAGATGGAGGCGGACCTTGGCCAGAGAAACGGGGAGCGCTTGCAGGTGGAACAAGCGCTGGAAGATGCTCGAGGACGCTGGGAGAAAAACCGGCGAGATCTCCTGCAAACATCGGCGTCGCTGGCCCTTTGGTATTTGCGTAAAGAGGAGGCGGAAAGGCGCTTGAAAGAACACGTCAGCGAACGCGACCGCCTTCGCGCTGAGAGGAATCGCATCGCCGAGGAGGCCCAGTCCAATCGCAGCGGTTGGCGCGAGCGCCAGGAACAGGCCCATGCGCGAGAGCTGGAGGTCAACAACTTGCGGCACCGCCGCGACGGCCTGTGCGATCGGCTGCGCGAAGACTATCAGTTGGAACTCTCCGCGCTTCACCAACAGTCGGCGCAGCCGGCCGTTCTTGCCGATCCGTTCCCGGATTCAGCCGCCGCGGAGGAGGAGATCGTGGAGCTGCGGCGCAAGCTGAGCCGGCTGGGCAACGTCAATATGGACGCCATTCAGGAGTTGAACGAGCTGGAAACTCGGGCCGAAACGCTGCGCGTGCAGTACAACGATTTGACGTCGGCGCAGCAATCACTTCAGGACATCATCGCCCGCATCAACACGGACAGCCGGCGTCTCTTTATGGAGACGTTCACGGTGGTGCGAACGCACTTTCAGGAGCTGTTTCGCAAGCTGTTCGGCGGCGGCATGGCGGACGTGGTGCTGGAAGACGAAACGGACGTGCTGGAGAGCGGCATTGAGGTCGTGGCCCGGCCGCCGGGCAAGGAGCTGCGCAGCATTTCGCTCATGAGCGGCGGTGAAAAGACGATGACGGCCGTGGCCCTGCTGCTGGCGATCTTTCAGAGCAAGCCGAGTCCCTTCTGCATTCTCGACGAGGTGGACGCTGCGCTCGACGAGGCCAACATCGGCCGATTCACCAACGTACTGCGCGAGTTCCTCGACCGATCGCAGTTCATCCTCATCACCCACTCGAAGCGGACGATGGCCTGCGCGGACGTACTGTACGGCGTGACGATGCAAGAATCGGGCATATCAAGGCGAATCGCCGTCCGCTTCGAGGATTGGCCGGACGACGAACGAGAGGCGCAGAAGGAAGCGGGATAAATCCCATCCGCTATTTCCTAATGCGAAGGACCTTCCGCGGCTTGTTGCCTGGCCGGAAGGAACGGGAACAGCCGCTGTCGCGCCGCCTCGTCCAACGCGGCGCCGTATTCCGACGCCTCGAACGCCTCCACGTATTCCACCATTCCCCCCTGTTCCTGGCCATAGGTTCGCACCAGCAAATCGCGATAACGGTCGGCCAACGGACGAATGCAGCGATGGAAGCGTTCCTCCAGCCAGCGCCGCCGCGCTGGCTCCTCGGCTGGCGCTTCCGCCGCGTAGCCGCCGTTGTACGGCAGCCACTCGTAAAACTGCGACGCATGGCAATGCAGCATGTCCACGACGCGTTCCACCACAGCGCCGACGTCCACGACCACATCCGGCCGAAACGGCGTCGGCTTCTGAAAATCATCGCAGAAATACAGAATGACCGGATCGCGCATGAGATGCGGCGCGTCGGGACAAACGGCCGGAACGGTGAGCAGGTAAGCGGCATCCTGCACCAAAACGGAGGTGTAACGGTGGTCGGGGTGATAATCGTTGGGCCGGTGCGTTAGCAGCAGATCAGGCTGGAAGCCGCGGATCAGACGAATGAGCGTATGCCGCGCCTCCAGCGTGGGCATGAGGGCGCCGTCGGGGAATTCGAGGACTTCGTAGGTCGCCCCGATGACGGCGCCGGCCGCACGGGCCTCGGCGCGGCGGCGCTGGGCCAGAGCGGGTCCGTGCTGGAGATGGTGGCCGGAGCGGCCGTCGGTGACGCTGACCAGCTTCACGTCCCAGCCGCGACGGCGCCACAACGACGCCGTCCCGCCGGCTTTGAGATCGGCGTCGTCTGGATGGGCGCCCACGATGAGAATGCGAGGCTCGGCCATCAGCAACTCTCCAACGATGCAAAGCAGGTGCTGAGACAGCAAGGGGGCATGAGAAAAGTGTATCGCGCCGCGGCCCGGAAACGATCGAGGCGCCGGCCTCGGACCGTTCGTCCGAGGTCGGCGCCTTGCTGGGCCGCATCCGTCCGCGTTTGGGTCTTAGAAGCGCCAGCGGAACTCCGCCTCGAGAATCTCGTTTCCGAGGCTGCCGTCGCTAAGATTGAAGAAGCCGGCGAGGCCGAAGTCGATTTTGTCGCAAATCACCAGGCGGGCGCTGGGGCCAATGTTCAGCACGCTGGCGAACGGCGACGACGACACCGGGGCGGAAAGTGCGGCCGCCGGAGTGCTGCCCGTGGCGGTGAACTCGCCGCCAAGGAACTGCCAACCATTCAGCTCCGCCGCGCCCACCAGCTTCAGGTCGTGCCCGCAGCACCACAGCAGATGGTTTAGGCTGGCGTGGTACTCGAACACGGCGCCCTCGAACGCCTGATCGCCGCCCAGCGGGAAACGATAGGCGATTTCCCCTTGCAGATACGTTTCCGGCGCCAGTTTAAGCGCCATCAGGAAGCCCGGCTCCAGCGAAACGTGGCCCGTGCCCAGGCCGCGCGTGAAGTTGCCCGTGGGAGTGTATGTATTGAACTCGAACGTGAACTGGAGCAGCTCGCAGTCCAGCAGCATCGACTTGGTGCCGATGCTCAGGTCGCCGAGGCCGGCGGCGCCGTTATAGTTCTCGAAGGAGACATTCTCGTAAGGCAGATCGATCCAGGCGCTGAACTTGCCAATGGCGGCCTCGTTGATCAAGTGGAATTCGCGGTAGGTGGCAAGATTGGCGTCAAGGACCGGCTGCGTGAGTTTCGGGCCCTTAGTGTTGGACTGGGGCATGAAGAACTCCGCCAGGTCGGGGAACTTCATGTCAAAGCCTTCTTCGAATTTGAGACGCATCTCTGTGACCGGCCGGGGGCCGCTCGTCTGGCCGAACGCCTGGTCGGCCAGGGCGTTCCATTGCGGCTCATAGCAGGGATCGGGACAGCAGATGCACTGGTAGATGCCGCAGAAGAAGCGGCCGGGGCCGTCCGTCGCATCGCAGCAGCAGTCGCAGGGTTTGCGGCCGGGCACGCAGCCGTTGCTGCCGCAGCCGCAGCTGGAACAGCCGCTGATTTCGCCCAGGTCCGACGGGGGTAAACCGAGCACGCCGCCCTGGCAGGCGGCGCAGCCGGCCTGGACGACGCCGCCGTCCGCCTGCGCTGGAGTCGCCGCCAGAGTCGGCGGGACGGAAACGGGGGCCGGCGGCAGTTGCGCCCGCGACGCGCCGGCGAACAGGGCGGCGCAAACGACGGCGCCGGCCGCACACCTGCGGAAAGCTCTCCGGGAATCCCTTGCCAGAGTACCACTCATGGTTCGATGCTCCTTCTCCTCTACGGGCCGGGGCCGTTCGCACGGGGCTGCCTCGCCCCCGCCCCGGCGCCCAGGATTATGCATTTTGTCGTGCGGACGGTAGGTTTTGTCGGGTCGATGTTGCTATCGACCTGCCGGCCGCGATGGCTTTGAGCAAAGTGTCGAATGAGGGGATAAATCCGCGTTTGCGCGGTTTGCCCCGGGCGACGCCTGCACCGATTAGTGGGGGCGGCTGCACGCACGGCGTCCCCGGCGCAATCGTTGAAGCCCTGGCAAAGCCAATAAGACGCAGGATCGGCGCATTCCGTCAAGTAAGCAGCCTTCCCCGGTCGAAGAATTCGCGGGAACACGATCCATTCGCCCTCGCTCTTCCGCCTAGCGGGAGAGCGCCGACCCGGGACG
>DATKHW010000239.1:0-2078 GCA_035546275.1 Gemmataceae bacterium | reverse complement strand
ACCCGTCGGCGGCGACCGTTTGGGGTCTCAGGGATCGGGCGCGAGCCGACCTTTGCTCCTGCGCCGGCGGCAAGGCCGCTCCAGGAAAGGTTCAGCCGGCGCTGCCTCCGGCCGAACCGGCGGCGGTTTGCCCCCATGCCGGCGCGGTTCCTAACCACTCATCAGGGTCAGGCGAGGCGACGAACTGAGGCTTCGGTTCGTACTCGATCAACGACGGCTGGGAGCCCTACTGGCGGCGGAGCGCGCCTCAAGCTGCATGAGACGCCGGCGACGGAATCCCCCAAGGCAAACCGGCTTCAGGAAACCGTCCGGTAACGACGGATCAACAGATAGACGACGCCCGCCGTGAGCAGGCAAAGAATGGTGGCGTACAATGCTCCGTAATCCGAGTCGCCGAACGGCAGCCCTTTGGTGTTCATGCCGAAATACCCGGTCACAAAGGCCGGAGGCAGCAGCACTGTTGTCACGACCGTGAGCGCGAAAAGATTGCGATTGGTCGCGGTCGCAAGCTGCGCCGCCATTTCCTCTTGCAAGAGCCGGGCGCGCTCGGCCTGCAGATGAAGGTCGGCGTGAAAAGCGTCGACCCGCTGCCGCACCCGGGAGCCCAGGTCGCGATAAGCCTGGAGCACGCCCTCCGCGCGGTTTTGTTCGAGTTACGCCAGCACGCTGTGAGCAGCCTGAACCACGCGCTCCTGGCGAGAAATGCGCCTCCGCAACTGCAGGAGCGGCGCGCTTTGGTCACGCAGGGCCTCCGACAAAACGCGGTCTTCGATCTGATCCAGCTCTGCGGCGATCTCTTGCGTAGCCTCCCCGATCGAATCGGCGGCGGCGACCAGCATGCGTTCGAACAGCGCGGCGCTATCCTCAAAGGTGGCGCCTTTTTCCAACTGGTCCCGAACCGCCATGGCGCAGCGCGCTGGGTGGTGGCGAGCCGTCAGGAGAAACTGCGGCCTCAGCGCGAAGCGCAGATCGGTTGCCTCCATGCCCGCCGTTTGGTCTTCGTGGCGCAGGTCGTGAAGCGTTCCCCACAGGGCTTCCTCACCCCAATGCAGTCTGGGATGGCGATCCCGGGACAAAAACGCCTCGCGCGCCTCCGGAGGAAGGGCGTCCTGCGCATCGATCCATTCGCGCGTCCGCGCGTTCGCGAGGTTTAGATGCACCCAGACAAACCGGCCCCCGTGCATGAGATCAAGGGACGAATCGCCGCCGAGCAGGCACCCGCGCCCGTTCTCGTCGAACTCGAAGGCCCAGGCGACGCCGGGCCCGACGTCGGCCAAGTCGATTCGCGGCGAATGTACGGTCATCTTAGCCACCCAACCGCAAACTCTAGACGCCGCGCATGAACGGAGCGTGTCACACGACTGTCGGAGAAAGCCAGACCGCCAAGTGGCTCGTAAGAGAACGCCCGGCCGATGAATCGGACGGCTGCGGCCGCCCCATCTTCAAGACCCTCTTCACCAAGACGTGAACGTCTGGAGCCGATGTAGTGCTTTTCCCCGCGCTGAAATCAGGAAAGAATGACAGCGGCGTCGGGAAATCGACCACACGCAGCCGGGAAAGCCAGGCGGCGCACGGAAGAACTCGACGCAAAATACAAGGCGCGATGATGGTCACGGCGGCTAGCGAAGCCGGCCAAGAGGAAACAGCAAGGGGATGCAATGAACTTCCGCACTCGGTTGAAGGCTGGATCGGGCCTTTTCACGGTCATCGCGTTCAGCGCCTTGGCGGCGGCGACCTTCACGCCGGCGGCCGCGCAGACGCAACTCACGCCGACGCCAGAGGAATTCCAGAACGCCGCGAGCGACACGGCGAACTGGATCCTGCCCGCTAAGAGCTACACAGCCAACCACTACACCCCCGCGACTCAGATCACACCGGACAACGTTGGCGCATTGCAGCTTGCCTGGAAAGCTACGCTCGACGATCCGGGTCCGATGGAGGTTTCGCCAATCGTCTACAACGGGACGATGTATGTGACCACGGCCCATGACCACGTCTATGCCCTGGATGCAGCGACCGGGAAGATTAAATGGGAGTTCAAGAACAATCCGCACGTCATCTCGTTTGCGGCCAACCGC
>DATKHW010000238.1:0-2889 GCA_035546275.1 Gemmataceae bacterium | reverse complement strand
GGTCTGGAGACCCTGCCGCAACCGCCGGCCGCCGCTCCAGGTCGGCGAGTTCTCCGAAGAAGGCGTGGTAGCCCGCGTCGACCTGGGCGATCAGCTCCTTCTCGCGGGGCGTGATGGCCGTCCGCCGGGCTTCCGCCAGCCAGTGGTCCGTGTCCGGACGGAGCCGGCGAATCTCCTCCAGGGTGTTCGGATCGTCGTCGGAGAGGAAATGGTCCAGATGCGTGCGGATGTCGCGGAAGGCGATGGCGAGTTCCTCGCCGGCGCGCATGCTGACCACATCGACGGCCACGATTTCGGAGGCCCGGTTCTGCGAGCGGTGCAGCTCCCAGGCGGCGTAGACGCCGACGAGCAGCGGCAGGCAGCTAAATACCAGAATCGGGGCGGGTGGGCGCATCGTCCAACGCGTGTTCATCCATGAACCCCCAGATCGCGGGCCCGACGGCAGCGTTGGCGCGGGTAAGGTAGGTCGGCTCGGCCCCCTAAAGTGACCGTCGCCGCCGTCCGGGTCAAGGGCAACCGGTTTGCGTTCTCGCGGCGCCGCGTCACAGTCGGGGCCGCTCCGCGTACCAAGGGTGGAACCCAAGGCGGAGGGGAGTCCCTGGCGATGTCTCATGAATCCAACCCGTTCGATTTCTCGCGCTCGTACTCCGAGACGTTTCCTCGGCCGCCGGAAGCGATGTCGCCGGAACGCGCCTTGCCGGCCCTCATCGCCGACCTGAAATCGCCGGATCGGTGGGTCCGCGATGAGGCGACGCAGGCCCTCAAGCGCTGCGCCCGCGCCCAGGCCGATAGCTTCCGGCCGGGACGGTTCATGACCGGACTCAAAAACACGGTGCTGGTCATCCTGAGTCTGGTCCTCGGCCTGTTCTTCATCCTCCTCGTTTTGGCCCGCCTGCTGAGCCTCTTGCTCTGACGCGGAAAGGAGCGTTCCATGCGAAGACCCCAAGGGGCCGCTTATATCGGTTTCACCCTGCTCGCCGCCGCCGTCGGCGCGTTCGCCGGCTCGTACCTGCCCCTGGCCGGAAGGCTGGCCCTGTTCCTGGCGGTCGTTCTCCTGTTCGCGGGGTGGATTTACTTTGTCGTCTCGGTGTGGAACGTGCCGAAGAACCACCCGATGACCTACGTCCTCGGCCTGCCCGTTCTCATTTGCATCTTCGGCGGCGTGGCGACGTGGATCGACTGGACCAGCAGCGGCGACGGCTTCCTTCAGTCGCAGCGCACCCTGATCGGCGAGGGCCTGGGCCTGGTCGCCGGCCTGTATTGGGCTCCGGGATTCCTGCGGCGATTGTACCGCTGGAGCGTCCGGCCTGGCGCTCCGATCATCAACCTCATCGAGGCGCTGAGCGACGCCGAAGCGCCGGTGAGGCGGCGGGCGGCGATGGCCCTGACCGTCGCGCCGACAGGAGATGCGATCGAGGCGGTCCCAGCCCTGCAGCTGGCGCTGGAGGATGCGGACAAGGAAGTGCGCGGTTATGCGGGCGAGGCGCTGCGCAACCTGGACGTGGTCCACGATCCCAACGCGCTGCCGCCCGCCCCGCCGCCGCAGAAGCGCCGGCCGATCGTGCGGGCCGTCGTCTGGACCTGCGTGCTGGGCGTGCTGGCCCTGGCGCTCTACGGCTTTTCCTGCACGCCGGCGGGCCGCATGGCCAAAGTGTGCCTTTGCCGCGACTTCGGCGGCGCCTGGACCGTGCCGACGCTGCTGGCCGCGACGACCGACGACGACGCCGAGGTCCGTTACGCGGCGGAGAGCGCGCTGCACCAACTCGGGCCGGCTGCGGTCCCGGCTTTGACCGCCGCGCTGGACGATCCGAACGAGAAACATCGTCTGGAGGCGGCGGAGGCTCTCGCCGATGTCGGGCCGGCCGCCAAAGCGGCCGTGCCGGCCTTGCAGAAAGCCGCGGCCGATTGGCCGATGCAAGCGCAGACCAAGGACGCTCCGCCGCCGGCCCTGGTCGCGGCCGGCGCCCTGGCCAAGATCGACCCGGCCGGCGTCGCGCCGACTCTCCCCTTGCTTCGCCGCTGTCTCGGCGACGCCGATCGCGACGTGCGGCTGCGGGCCGTCTCGGCGCTGGGCGACATGGGACCGGCGGCGCGGCCGGCCGTCGCGGACCTGGAAAAGACGCGCGACGACGCCGAGGCCTCCCTGTCGTGGCTGACGAAACCTTCCGCCGCCCGCGACGTCATGCGTTCGATCCTCCATCCGGACGAAGACGAAGTGAAGGCGTCGCGCGAGATCGACGAACGGAAGCAGGAATGGGAGGACGAGGTCAAAGCCATTGATGCAGCGCTGAAAGCGATCGAGGGCTGACGCCGCGTTGCTCTTCTGGTCCGTTTCTGGTTCCGTTAGCCTGGAACCATACCGGACCGCTGTGTGTGTTCGTGGAGGGCCTGGTTTCATGTCTACGATCATCCAAGCGGACGCCGCCGGTGCGGTGACGTTGCCCGGCCGAATTCTGCCGGGCGGCCGGCGTCACGCGGGGGGCCCGAGCTGGCGGCCGAAATTCAGGATGGCCGCATTGTAATCGAGCGCACGCGGCCGCCCATTTGGGAGCGCATCGCCGCATTGGCCGCAGATGCGCCGCCCGAAGAGATCGCCAAGCTCCCAAAGGACGGCGCCGCTCAAATCGACCACTACTTGTACGGACATCCCAAACTGGACTGATTGGACGGCGCCGCCGCGGACGCTGGGCGTGACCGCGATCCTGACCAACGATCATCATTTCACGCAGGAAGGGTCCACGATCCTGTTCCCGACTCCGTGAGCGGGCCGCCAGCCCAGCCGGGACGCGGCGCGTCAGCAGGGGGCGGCCGGAGCAAGGCCGTAAGACCGACACGGCGCGCGACAGGGGTCTGTCGGCCTTACGCCGCCAGGCGCCGACCGGCGCCGTC
>DATKHW010000237.1:0-8237 GCA_035546275.1 Gemmataceae bacterium | reverse complement strand
CTGCTTGTCCCCCCCTCCGTGCAATATCACGCGGCGCCTTCCATCCCGTCTTGAAAAACGGAGCAGATACTATGCGCGGTTTCCAGACCTCCATCGTTCGATTTCTCCGCGACGAGGACGGACCGACCTCAGTCGAGTACGCCGTCATGCTCGCCCTCATCATCGTGGTGTGTATCGCCGCCGTCACCGCGCTGGGCGTGAACGCCAATAACACATATGGCTACGTCGCCGGGAAGGTTCGCCCGACCGGCTCCTGAGCGAGCCCAAATCGCCGCCCGTGCAGCCACGCCCCGGGAAACGCTCTCGGGGCGTCGTCGCTGCGCCGTCCATTTCGCCGTTCTCGCGCAGAAGTTTCCGGCCTCACAGGGCGATTGTCCAATCTTTCCCGCGCCTATAATCGTCTGAGAAGCAGTCCGATTCGCGAAGATGGGTCGGCGGCGCTGAAGCCGCGCCCGTCGCGTCAATGATCCGGTCCGCAACCTCACTGCACTCTAGGAGGGACAGGTCATGGCCCGTTGCACACGCCGCGTTTCGAGAAACCCCTGGTCCGGCCGCGCGGCTGCGCTGCTTGCAATGCTGACAGCCCTGACGGCGGTCGTCTGGGCCGTCCCAGGCGCCGTGCGCGCCCAGCAACCCACGCCCTCCACGCCGCCCGCCGCACAGCCGCAGCAGGCCGAGCCGCAGCAGCCGCAGCCGCCGCCCAAAGAAGGGGCTGCGGCAACCGAACCTCCCGCTCCCACGCCGCCGCCGTCTCAGTCCCCTGTGTCCAATCTCGTGCCCGGTGGGTTCAGCGGGCCAGGATCAGGCTTCAGCGGGCCAGGGCCTTTCATTTTCAATGGGCCGGGCGGCGGGCCGCAGGCGCCGGCGATGCGATTCCAGGCGACGATCGATCCGAAAACTCCGGTGAAGGACTTGCTGCCGACGCCGCCCAAGGCCAAGACGCCCGCCCGCCGTGGGCCGGCCGACGATCTGGCCTCCGTTCCCGAAGTGGCATTCCAGGCCGCCTTCGCCCGAGACCTCCAGACGGCCGACGTCGGCCAGCGGACCGCCCAGATGCTCGCCGGCATCAACTTCCTCAACGGCAAAAAGACCGATGGGTTTCTCCTGGCGCTGCGCGGCGAGCGCGCCGACCTGGACGGGCTGCCCTTCGCCATGGGCGACGCCTGCCGGACGCGCGGCGAGCGCAATCGGCAGTTCACCACGGCGGTCCAAACCGTCCGCCAGGCGCTGCAGAACGGGGCCGCGCAGCCGGACCCCAACACCGGCCAGCCCGCCGGCGAGCGCGAACAGGCCGGCAACTTCTGGGTGCAATTCACGGCGCTATGCGATCAGCAGGACCGGGGCGCGTCGCAGATCGACCGCGAGCACCGTGAGGCCGTCGTCCTGGCTCGCGTGGCGGCCCTGATGCAAATCCTCGCTCCGGAAACGCCGGACCTGCGGCTGGGGCTGGTCCGATACCTCAGCGGCGTCCCCTACGTGGATGCGACGCGGGCGCTAGCCCGGATGGCGATCTTCTCGGCGGAGGACGAGGTGCGCCAAGCCGCGGTGGACGCACTTCAGGTTCGCCGGGAGCGCGACTACACGGACGTGCTGGTGAAGGGCCTTCACTATCCCTGGCCGGCCGTGGCCCGGCGTGCGGCGGAAGCCTCAGCCAAGCTGGGTCGCACCGACCTGGAGCCGGAGCTGATCGCGCTCTTGGATGAGCCGGACCCCCGCGCTCCGACGACGCAGCAGAGCGCCGACAAGCCGGCCCTCGTGGTGCGCGAGCTGGTCCGCGTCAACCACAACCGCAATTGCATCATGTGCCACTCGCCCGGCAACACCGACGGCGTCTCGGCCGACACCCTGCGGGCGCCGATCCCGCTGCCGACGGAGCCGCTCACGCCGTCGTTCAACGGCTACCAGTCGTCCACGCCTGACCTGGCGGTGCGGCTCGATGTGACCTATCTGCGGCAGGATTTCTCCCAGATGCAGCCGGTCGAGGACGCCGCCCCGTGGCCCGAGATGCAGCGGTTCGACTTCCTGGTGCGGGAACGGGCCGTGACTGCGGACGAAGCGGCGGAGGTTCGGGCGAAGCTCGACAAGCGCGAACCGGGCCAGCCGTCGCCGTACCAAGCGGCCGCGCTCGTCGCCCTGCGAGAGCTGACGGGCAAAGACGCGGCGCCGACCGCGGAGGCGTGGCGGCGGGTGCTGAACGTGTCGTCGCGCTGACTGTAATGAAGAACGAGGAACGGGGATAGGGAACGATGAATTCCCTTGTCCCCGTCTCGTTCCCAGGCTCTGCCTGGGAACGCACTGCTTGCGAGGCTCTGCCTCACGTCTGCTCGGCAGGCGGAGCCTGCCGAGCAGTGCGTTCCCAGGCAGAGCCTGGGAACCAGAGCAATTCTTCCGCCGCGCCCCGATCGCCCTTTCCCTCCGACCCACCGCCGGTTTACAATCGCTCTCCGTTCGCCGTTCGCGGGGAGCCGCTTCATGGATGAAGAAGCCTCGTTTCTCGAACTCATTCGCCGGGTCCGCTCCGGAGACGAAACGGCCGCGCTGGACCTGGTCCGCCGCTATGAGCCGGCCGTCCGCCGCATCGTTCGCCTGCAACTCCGCGATCCCCGTCTGCGCCGCATCCTAGATTCGATGGACGTGTGCCAGTCGGTCATGGCCAGCTTCTTCCACCGCGCCGCGACCGGCCAGTACGACATCGACCGGCCGGCCCAGCTGCTGCGACTCTTGGCCGTGATGGCCCGCAACAAGCTGGCCAGCCAGGCCCGCGCCTCCTGCGTGGTCCGCCGCGAGCTGCCGGCCGACGGCGTGCAGGAGGCGTGGTCGGCGCCGGGGCAGGAACCGAGCTGCGAGGCGGCCTGGAAAGACCTGCTGCACGAGGTGCGCCAGCGGCTGTCCGTGGAGGAACGAGGCCTGGCTGATCGGCGGGCGGCGGAGCAGGAGTGGACTGAGATCGCCGCGGAGGTCGGCGGCAGTCCCGAGGCGCTGCGCAAGCGGCTGGCCCGCGGGTTGGATCGCGTTTCCCATCAGCTTGGACTGGATGAGTGGCGTCATGGGTGAGCAACAATCAGGTGTGGAAATAGCGCATGAATCGGAAGTGGATGCGCTGCTGGATTACCAGAGCGGCTGCTGGGATCGCGGCGAACGGCCGAGCGTGGAATCCTGTCTCGACAGCCGGCCGGGGCTGCGCCGCGACCCCGACGCCGTCCTGGATTTAATCTGTCACGAAATCCTGCTGCGCGCCCGACTCGGCGAGTCGCCCGACGTGGAGGAGTACGTCCGCCGCTTTCCGCAGTTCGCCGACCAGCTGCGGTCGCATTTCGAGGTCCACCAGGCGCTGGCCGCGGCCGATCCGCACGATTCTCCGTCGGGACGCCAAACGACGGCCGTCGTTCCGCCGCAGCCGCGGATCGCCGGCTATGAGGTGCTGGGCGAAATCGGGCAAGGGGCGATGGGCGTGGTGTACAAAGCGCGGCGGCTGGGCCTCAATCGGCTGACGGCGCTGAAGATGCTCCGGCCGTCGGCCGTCGATCCGCGCGAGGCGGCGCGTTTCCGGGCGGAAGCCGAGGCCCTGGCCCGCCTGGAACATCCAAACATTGTGCGGATCTATGAAGTCGGAGAACACGAGGGTCGGCCCTTCTTCGCCCTGGAATTTTTGCCCGGCGGCAGCCTGGAGGCGAAGCTCGGTGGGGCGCCGCAGCCGCCGCGCCTGGCCGCCGAACTGACCGAAACGCTGGCGCGGGCCGTCCACGAGGCCCATCGCTGCAGCGTGATCCACCGCGATTTGAAGCCAGCCAACGTTTTGCTGACGGCGAGCGGTACGCCGAAGATCACCGACTTCGGCCTGGCCAAGCGGCTCGGCGGCGACGCGGCTCAGACGCAAACCGGCGAAATCCTCGGCACGCCCAGCTACATGGCGCCGGAACAGGCCCGCGGCGACAATGACGCCGTCGGGCCGCGCACCGACGTCTATGCCCTGGGCGCGATCCTGTATGAAGTGCTGTCGGGCCGGCCGCCGTTCCGCGGCGAGACGGTCTGGGACACGCTAGAACAGGTCGTCCACCGCGAGCCGACGCCGCCGCGGCTGCTGGCGCCGCGCGCGCCGCGCGATTTGGAGACGATCTGCCTCAAATGTCTGCGAAAAGAGCCGGGCCGCCGTTACGGCAGCGCAGCCGAGCTGGCCGACGATCTGCGGCGCTTGCAGAACGGCGAGCCGATACGGGCGCGGCCGGCGTCGGCGCTGGAGCGGGTCCGGAAATGGGTGCGGCGTCGGCCGGCGGCGGCCGGCGCCGTCGTTGGAGCGGTCGTGCTGACGGTCGCGCTGGCGGCGGCCCATTACGCCGACCTGCGGGCGAAGCTGGCGGAGGGCGAACGGGCTGGCGCCGTCGCCGATGTGCGCGGCCAGCTGGAGGGAGTTCGGACGCAGCTCAACGCTGGCCGGTGGCCGGAGGCGGAGTCCCGCCTGCGCGACCACATTGCGCCGCGGCTGAAACAAGCGCGGAACGCCTTTCCCGCCGACGCCGAGCTGGCGGCCCTGGCGACCGAGGCTGACCAACTGCGCGAGCGGGTGGACCGCCGGCTGACCGATGACGCCCGGCTCCAGCGCTTCCGGGCATTGCGGAAGGAGCTGGATTTCTGCATCACGCCCTTTAGCGGGCTGGATGAGGACGCGCGACGGCGCCGCGTCGAGGGGGCCGCCGCGGAAGCGCTGGGGCTGTTCGAGAGTTCGCCGGATGCGGCTTGTTTTTCGGAAATGGAGCAAACAGAAATCCGCGAAGGCTGCTGCGAAATGCTGCTGGCGATGACGGCCGTGGCGCCGCCGGGCGAGTGGGACGCGCAGGCGCCGGCCCTGCTGGGTCGGGCGGCCCGGCTCGGCGTCGATACGCCGCTGATCGACGTGGAGCGGACGCGCCGATCCGCGACGGCGCCGCTGACGCGGCCCTTTGAGTGGTTCCTGCGCGGCGATGAACTCGCCAGGGACGGCCGCTGGTACGAGGCAATTGACGCATTCGAGAAGACCCTGGCGCGGCAACCGGATCACGCGGCCGCCCATTACGCGCTGGCCGTTTGCTATCTCAAGGCGCCGGCGCGGGCCGACGTCCGCACCGCCCACGTCCTGCTAGCCCAGGAGCATCTGAGCGCCTGTATCGAAGAGAGGCCGCCGCTGGTTTGGCCGTTCCTGCAACGCGCGCTGGCGCGAGGGGAATTGAAGGATTTCGACGGCGCCGAGGCCGACTTCAACGCCGCCGAGCGCCTGCTGCAAGCCGCTCCCGATGCGACGGCCCAGTACGCCCTGTCCGTCAACCGCGGCGTGATCCGCATTCGTCGAGACAATCCAGAAGGCGCCGTTGCGGATCTGCAACGGGCGGTGAATCTGCAACCGGACGAACCGGCGGGCTACGTGGACCTGGCCATGGCTCTGCAGAAGCAGCGGCGGCTCGACGAGGCCGTCGCTCAGCTCGACAAGGCGATCGCGCGGACGCCGCCGGCCGCTCTGGCCAGCCTGTACCGCAATCGGGCCAAATTGGACCAAGAACGGGAGGATGGGGAAGCCGCGGTGCATGACCTGGATGAGGCGGCGCGGCGCGCCCCCGGCGGCGCCGCGGCCGATCGGCTGCTCCAGGCCCGTCTGCTGGAAATGCTGGGCCGGCATGAAGACGCAATCGCAGCGGCGGACGCCTCGCTGGCGGCGCAGCCGGATCAGGCCGAGGCGCATCGGCTGCGCGCCGAAGCCCTGCTGCACCTGGACCGTTATGCGGAGGCCGTCGCGGCGTTGGGCCGCTGTCTCGACGCGGAGCAGAAAGCAGGGAGGGCGATCGACCCGGCGGTTTGCCTGGCGCGTGCGCGGGCCGCCGCCGCGGCCGGCGATTCCCGAACCGCCGCCGAAGATTACACGCGCTATCTTGCATTGCGGCCCGACGACGGCGCCGCTCTGGCGGCGCGGGGCTGGGCCTATACGGCGCTCGACGCGCCGACGCTGGCGCTGCCCGATTTTGAGGCGTCGATTCGTCTCGATCCGAACAACGCCGACGCTTATAATGGCCGCGCTTACGCCCTGGTTCGCACCGCTCGTGCGCCGCAAGCGGTGCGGGACGCCGAGGAAGCGCTGCGACGCGGCCCGGTCCAGCCGCATCTGCTCTACAATGCGGCCCGCGTCTTCGGGCGAGCCGCTCAGGCGCCGGAAGCCGCTGCCCTGGACCGCCCGCATTGCCGCAGTCGGGCGCTGGAGCTGCTGCTGCAAGCGCTGCAGGGGCTGCCGGCGGCGGAGCGCACCGCGTTTTGGCGGCGGACCGTGGAACCGGACGCCGCTTTCGATGCCGTGCGGGCCAGCGACGAGTTCCACCGGCTCGCCGCTGCGTGCGACCCGCCGCAATAAGTCCTCATAGGAAGGAACGCCGGCATGGCCGATTGGCCGCAATGGATTGCGGATTTCGCGGATGCGATGAGTCGCTTCCTGCGCCCGCGTCGGCGCCGCCCCGCGCCCGCCCCGGCGCCGCTCCGCCTCGAACCCCTTTCCACGCGCATCCTGTTCAGTGTCGGCTGGACGATCGGCCCCCGCGTCTTGGCGGCGCTTGAACCCGACGTCGCCGCGATCGCGTCGCCTCAGCTCATGGCGCCGGCGGTGAACGGTCGCCACGATGCTGCTCCGCCGGCCGTCCTCGACCAACAGACGGAGCGCAGCGACCAAATCCGGACCATCATCCCCAATCCCGCCGACCGCGACGACCCGCGCGATCGTATCCTACCGTTCGCCGACCTGTATAATCTGCTGCTGCAAGAGCGCCATAGCGTCGAGTTGCGACATACCAGTGCGCCGTCGGCCGCCGACGTCGCTCCTGAGGGCGAGCCGACCGGCGATGCGATGATTGGAAGCCCTGCGGCGCCGGCGCCGGCGGGCCGAGCGGACGGCGGCGGGATCGCTGACGATCTGGCCGCCGGCGACGCCGCGGCGTCGCGGAGCGGAACGGCTGAAATCGACGTCGGCGACCCCGGCGGACAGGCGGCGGACCTGCTCGTCGTGGACTGGACGACGCCGACGCCTCAGGAAGAGTTGACCCCTCTGCGAAAGGCGAATCTCGCCTTCGTTCCCACCTATGTCGTGATGGACGCTTCACCGCCCGCCGCCGCGCCCATGCATTCCGACGCCGAGGCGCCGCTCGATCTGGCCGCCGTCCTCGTCGGCCCCGGCGATTTGCAGCCGGCCGCGCCCGGCGTCGACTCGTCGGCTCGCCGGCAAGACGTGGTCGATCGCGTCTTCCACGATTCGCCCCTCCCAACCGGGGACGCATCTCCGCCGACGGCCGGCGGTTTGGGGCCGATCGCGACCCCCCTCGAGCGGCTGTTCGGAGACTTGCCGCAGGCGTGCGGCGACTACCGCACGGCGGCGGTCGCGCTGCTCGAGGCGCTGGTCGTCTTCGGCGCCTGGCGTCTGACCGAAGCCGACGGCCGAGCCGCGGAGTGATGCGGCGCGGCGCTTTTCCCCCAAGGCGATGATTTTCGCCGCCCCAGCCAAAACCGATGTCCGTTGGACCGCCTTCCCTGCGATTGGTATGAGGAGGGCGCGCCGGGCCGCCGCGGCGATCCGGCGGCCCGGTTCTTCGTCCCGAGCGTTTGTTTCCGGGGTGCGGCGCTCATGAGATAGAAGGCGTCTCATGCTTTGCTATTCGCACTGGCATCGGTTCGTGTTCGTCCACGTCGCCAAGGCGGCCGGCGTCAGCGTCCGCCAGGCCCTCGGTCGGTTCGCCGACCGTTCGCTGTGGCGGCGAGTCAAACGCCGGCTGGGATGGGATGCGTTTTCGCCGCTCGCCGCGCTCCCCGCGCACGCCACGGCCGTCCAGGTGCAAAGGGCGCTGCCGGAAGAGGCCTTTCAACGGTATTTCAAGTTCGCTTTTGTGCGAAATCCCTGGGACTGGCAGGTGTCCTGGTATCACTTCCTCCGCCAAACGCTTTCCCATCCGCTCCACGCTGTGGCGTCCCGGATGCGCGACTTCGAGGAGTTCTTGATGTGGCGGCTGGAGAACGACCGGCAGTTGCAGAAAAGCTTCGTGACGGACCCCCAGGGCCGGCTGCTGGTCGATTTCCTCGGCCGCTTCGAGAACCTGGAGCAGGATTTCCGCATGGCGTGTTCCCGGATCGGCCTCCGGGTCCGCTTGCCGCATTGCAATCGGTCCAGACACCGCGACTACCGCTGGTACTACACGGATCGGACGCGTGAGCTGGTGGAGCTGGCCTGGGCGGAGGAC
>DATKHW010000236.1:0-5764 GCA_035546275.1 Gemmataceae bacterium | reverse complement strand
AGTCGGCGGCGGAAGCGTCTTCGCTTGGTTACACCGCCATTGCTCTCGGGGAAGCCGATCGGTTTTCAGCCTTGACGAGATCGCTCACCGACGCGAATGCAAGCGAAAACCCCGGCTGGCGGGTGGAAATTGATGCAAAACGAAAAGGGCCGGCGATCCGCGTTTAGATCGCCGGCGCCTTTCTTTCGCTGCTGATTGGATTATCCGGCCGATTCCACCTCCGCAAATTCCGCCAACCGCTGGCTCCGCAACGGCTGCCGCAGTTTGAGCAGGCCGCGCGCCTCGATTTGCCGGATGCGTTCGCGCGTGATGCCGTAAGCCCGCGCCACTTCTTCCAGCGTCCGCGGTTGGCCGTCCTTTAGGCCGAAGCGCAGCTCGATCACCTCGCGCTCCCGCGGCGTCAGCGACCGCAGCACCTCGCCGATCCGTTCGCGCAGCAAATGCTGATCGACGGTAGTTCCGGGATTGGTCGCGTCCGGATCGTCCAGGAAATCTTCCAGGGCGCGTTCGCCGTCGCCGCCCAGCGGCTCGTGCAAGCTGACCGGATGACGCGACACCGCCCGCAGCGATTGCGTCTCCTCCGGCGTCACGCCCAGCACGGCCGCAATCTCCTCAACAGTCGGCTCCCGACCGCTCGCCACCGACAGCTCGCCGCGAACCCTTTCCACCGCGGCTAGCGTGCCGACCTGGTGGCACGGCACGCGGATCGTCCGGGCGTGGTCGGCCAAGGCCCGTGTAATGCCCTGGCGAATCCACCATGTGGCGTAGGTGCCGAACTTATAGCCGAGGCGGTGTTCGTACTTGTCCACCGCCCGCATCAGGCCGCGGTTGCCTTCCTGAATCAAGTCGGAGAAGGGCAGGCCGCGGCTGCGAGAGCGCTTGGCGATCGACACCACCAGGCGCAGGTTCCCCTCCGCCAGCTCCCGGCGGGCTTTCTGATAATGCTTGCGGCGATGCTCCAGGACGTGAACCAGCCGGCCCAGGTCCTCCGGATTGGAGCGCGTTGCGAGTTTCAGATCGCGCAGCTGCTTGACTAGCCGAGTGCAGCGTTCGCGGTCGGCGGCGGAACGGCCGCAGCCGTCGATCTCGCGCTGCAGATCGCTCATCTGCCGGGAGCGGACAGCCATCTCGTCTACGAAGCGGTCGAGCAGGTCGATGCGCGGCGACAGTTCTTCGGCCAGCACGATGGCCTTGCGCAGCCGGCGGTACAGTTCCTTGCGCAGTCGGCGGCGGGCCGGGGTCGTGCTGGCTCGTTCCAAGGTGCGGAAGTCGGCGTCGGCCATCTTGATCAAACGCCGCAGCGTCCGCACATTGTGCGGCATCCGCTTGATGATCTCTTCGCGGCTCAGGCCGAGCGTCTTGACCACGTCGATGGTCGGGTCAAGCGCCAGCTCGTCGGCCAGGACGCGCTCGAACACCTGGACCACCTCGTCGAGCGTCCGCCAGTTGGCCATGGCGGCGTGGCGATACCGGCTGCGGCGCAGCTCCAGCCGCTTGGCCAGGGCCACTTCCTGATCGCGGTTCAAGAGCGGAATGGCGCCCATTTGACGCAGGTACAGTCCGAGCGCATCGTCCGGCGCATGCCCGTCGTCCGCCTCGCCCTCGGCTTGGGCCGGCGCAGCTTCATCCGCCGGTGCCAGCTCCTCCGCATCGTCGTCGGCAGCGAAGAGATCGTCGCCGGGATCGTGCAGGCGCACCTCGTCCATCCCCTCTGCCTCAAGGGGGAACGGGTCGCCGCGGAGCAGGGCGTGGTCGGGCGCCGCCTTGACCGCCCGTTTGTTGGTCCGTTTCATGGCCATGATCCTATCCACCTATGTCAACCGCTCGGCGAACGGCGAGGATTGAAAAGATCGGGCCGCCGGGCCTCGGGGAGAGAACCTGCGGCGGCGCCGAGGAGTACATTCGCAATTCCGGGGTCGGATGGGAGCAAAAAAATATGCAGCACCCGCTTCCATCCGCGTCGCCGCAAGGGCGCGCAACCTCCCTGCCTAGGAATTATAGACCGCCGCGCCCAGAAAGGCGCGTTCCCACAATTGTGGGCGGCGTCCACCCCGAGACAAGGGGGCGGGCGTACACTTCTCTTCCACTATTCTACGCACACCGGCAACCAAAAGCTGGACAATTTTGGTTGACCCGCCGCGCCGAAGCCGGGTATCGTTGAACGGGCATGATATTTTCTTTCCGATTCCGCAAGGGAAGACGCCGTGAAGCGAAAAACTCAACAGGGCGACGACCGTTCGCAGCTGATCGGCTTTCTCGGCGTCGGACTGGACCATCCAGACGAAGACAAGCGCATGACTCGCAGCGACCATTTCGTCCTGCTGGGCGGCTCGGCCGAGACGCATGAGCGAATGCAGGACACGGCGCTGCGCTTCGAGGAGGCCCTGAAGCAGTCGGGGAAGCCCTTGAGCCAGACTCCGGCAGAGAAGGCTGTTGAAATGCTGCGCGAGGCGATGGAGCCGTGATTGGGGCGTCCGCGTCAGCGTCAGCTCGCGGCGCTAGCAAGAGCGTGATCTCTTGCTTGCGCTGCGAGCTTTGCGCCGCCCAGCCCCCTGAAACCCTTGCATGGTCGTCCGGGTATCTCTTCCCAGCAACCGTGAGTCGCGTGCGTGTTCAGCGAAGACGCCAAACTGGTGCGCGGTTGCCTGCGTAAGGATTCTCAGGCGGTGCGCCGGTTGGTGGACCGCTTCCAGGCCGAGGTGTACGGCCTCTGCTGTCGGCTGCTGCGGCATCGGCAAGACGCTGAAGACGTGACGCAGGAAGTGTTCTTCCGCGTGTTCCGGAGTCTGCGCGGCTGGGACGCCGCCCGGCCCTTGCGGCCGTGGATCATGGGCATAACGGTCAACCGCTGCCGCACCTGGATCGCCCAGCGGGCGCGACGGCCGGAGCCGGTCGATTACCTCCAGGACACGGCCGCCGGACCGCCGGACGACGATTCCGGGGAGTTGCTGCGCGAGATTCACGACGCCCTGGCGGCCCTCCGCTGGGAATATCGCACAGTTTTCGTGCTGTTCCACGAACAGGGCCGGCCGTATGAGGAGATCGCGCAGGCGCTAGGTCGGCCGGTCGGTACGGTGAAGACGTGGCTGCACCGGGCGCGGCTGGAGATGCTGGAACGGCTGCGCAAGCGAGGCATGGTTCCCCAGGAGAACGCCGAACAGCCGCCCCCTCACCCTACCCTCTCCCCCGCCGGTGGGAGAGGGTAGGGTGGAGGGGCGGTAGGCGGAGTGAAACGCGCATGACCTGTCCTGAATGCGGCGGTCGGTTGCAGCAGTGGCTCGACAGCCGAACCTGCGACGCCTTTCCCGGCGAGCCGCTGGTGCTGTGCCCGGCCTGCGCCGAATGGGCCGACGCCGCCCGCCGTCTGGATCGAGGCCTGGGCCGGATGACCAGGCCCATGCCGCCTCCCTTTCTTGCCGACCGCATTGTCGCCGGCGTGGCGGCCCGGCAGCGCCGCCGCTTCCGCCTCTGGCTTGGAGTCGGCGTCAGCGCAGCAACGGCCGCCGCGGCGCTCCTCATCGCCGTCTGGCCGCTGCTGCATCGCGCCGATCCCGCCCCCGTGGCAGCTCCACCCAGGCCGATAACTCAAGCCCCAACGCCTCAACCGTCGCCGGCGGCGCCGGTCGAAGCTCACGCCACGCTCCGGGAATCGGTGGCGCAAGCGGGATCGGCGGTGGCTTCCCTGACTTCGCGCACCGCCGACCAAACAGTGGCCAAGACCAAGCTGCTGTTTCCCGCCGTTGATCCATCGCTGGCCAAGCTGGACCTGCAACCGCCGCTTGACGCTCCGAATTTGCCCTTGCGCGAAGCCGGCGAGGGGGTGTCGTCCGGCCTGGAGCCGGTCGCTGACTCGGCCAAGCGGGCGGTGGGCCTGTTCCTGCGCGAGCTGCCGCCGATGGAAGGATCCCCCAAGGGCGGGTTATAACGTGCCATCTTACTCACCAAGAGTCCAAGCATGATTGCGTGCGTTCGCCGGTCCCTTTTGTGGCTGCTTTGCGGTGCGGTTCTGCTGATTGCGCCGGATGCGCTGCGGGCTGCTTCGCCGCGCGACGAGTTGCTGCGGTTTGTGCCGGAGGACGTCGGCTTCTGTTTCATCATGCAGGACTTGCGCGTTCACGCCGCCGACCTGGCGGATTCGCCGTTCGTCCAGCAGCTGCGCGACTCGCCCGTCGGAACGGCCCTTCAGGGATCCAAGGAGCTTGGCCAGCTGGACCAGATCGACAAGAGTCTGCGCCAATCGTTCGGCGCCGGCTTCGACCAGCTGCGCGACGACCTTCTCGGCGACGCGGTCGTGTTCGCCTACCGCCCCGGCCCTCCGGACAAGCCGGATCAAGAGCAGGGCTTGATCCTGGTGCGGGCGCGCAACGCGGAAGTGCTCGCCTCCCTGGTGGAGTCGATCAACAAGACTCAGAAGAAGGACGGCTCGCTGACCGATTTGCAGGCCTGTTCCTACAACGGCGCGACCTATTTCCGCCGGGTCGAGCCGCATCAGACGAATTACTACGCCATTCGCGGCCCGGTTTTGCTGTTCACCGGCCAGGAGAAATTGCTGCAGCAGGCCATCGACGTGGATCGGAACGCGGCCGCCGACGCCGAGCCGCCGCTAGCGCGCCGGCTGCGGGAGGTCGGCGCTGACAAGGCGGCGCTGGCGCTTTGGGTGAACCCGCGGGCGTTCGACGCCGGTTTGGAAGCCAAGGCGAGGACGGCCCAGGGAACCGACGCGGCCCTGCAACAGAAGGTGCTGACCTACTGGAAGGCGACCGACGGCGTGGCGGCCTGGGCGACGCTGGACACGGCCTTGCATCTGTCGCTGGCCATCCGCGTACGGCCCAACGATCTGCCGCCGGCGGCCCGCCGGCTGTTCGCCGCGGCGTCCCGGCCCAGCGAGGCCTGGCGGTATTTTCCCGACGACGCCCTGATCGCCTGCGGCTTCCGGATCGACGTCGGCGCTTTGGTGGAAGTGCTGCAAGACTTGCAATCCAAGGACGACGCCAGCGCGGCGGCCAACGCCTTTCTCGGCAAGGACCTCATCAAGGACGTGCTGTCGCACATTGGGCCGGACTGGGGCTTTTGCGTCATGGCCCCCCCGGCCGGCAGCGACGGCTGGCTCCCGGAGGCCCTGATCGTGGTGCATATCGTCCGCGGCGACGACGCAGCGCCGGTGGACGAGGTGCTGCTGTCGACGGTGCACGTCGCCGCTTCGTGGGCCGTCGTCAACTACAACCACGACCACCCGACGCAGCCCGTCCGCCTGACGGCGACGGAATACAACAAAAAAGAGATCCATTATCTGACCGGCGAAGGCGTCTTTCCCGTCGGCGTCCAGCCGGCGTACGGTCTGGCCAACGGCTGGCTGGCCTTCGGCAGCGCCCCGGACGTGATTCGCCGCTTCACCGACGCCAAGCCGAAACCGCCGGCCGACGACGGCTCGACGTTTCCGCTCTTGCGCATTTCGGTCAAGGCGTGGCGGGCCTACATCAAGGACCACCGCGATCCGCTGACGCTGGCGCTGGCCGAGAGGAACCATCTCACGCCGGACGAAGTACGGCAGGGACTGGACGAGCTGCTGGCCGCGATACAGTTTGTGGATCGTGTCGAAGTCAACTGCCGCACGGGGCCGGGTTTGACTGTCTTGACGCTTACGGTGGTGACGGCCCAACCGCTGAAGAGGATTCATCCGTAGGGTGGGTCGAGCGACAGCGAGACCCACCGCTCAGATCTCTTCCTGTTCGACGGGCTTCCTGGCCTCGAATCGCTTGAGAAA
>DATKHW010000235.1:0-3863 GCA_035546275.1 Gemmataceae bacterium | reverse complement strand
GAGCGATGTTGTGCGAGACAAACAGGACGGTGCGGCCGCCTTCAGCCACCTGTCCCATCTTCCCCAGGCATTTCTTCTGAAACTCGGCGTCTCCGACCGCCAACACCTCGTCGACGATCAGGATCTCCGGCTCCAGGTGCGCCGCCACCGAGAACGCCAGCCGGGTGTACATGCCGCTCGAATAGCGCTTCACCGGCGTGTCCAGGAACTGCTCTATCTCCGCAAACGCCACGATCTCGTCGAATTTCTTCGTGATCTCCGCTCGCTTCATGCCGAGAATGGCGCCGTTTAGGTAGATGTTTTCGCGGCCGGTCAGCTCGGGATGGAATCCCGTGCCCACCTCCAGCAGGCTGGCCACCCGGCCGCGCAGGGCCAGACGGCCGGTCGTCGGTTCCGTGATGCGCGAAAGCAGCTTCAGCAGCGTGCTCTTACCGGCCCCGTTGCGGCCGATTAGGCCCAGCACCTCGCCCCGCTTGACCTCGAACGATACGTCCTGCAACGCCCAGAACGTCTCGTCGTTTTCGGACTCGGACCGTCCGCGGAACATTCCGCCGAGTCGCCGGCCCAGGCCCCGCACCCCCGCCGTCAGCGCGTCGCGCAGGGTGTCGTGCCGCTCGCGCCGCCGCGCGATCTGGTAGCGCTTCCCCAGCCCTTCGACCCGCACCACCACGTCGCTCATCGCCGCTCCCATCAGATCAGGTCCGCGAAGGTCCGCTCGGTGCGGCGGAAGTACCAGACGCCGCTGATCAGCAACAGGCCGCTGATGACCGCGGAGAGGACCACGCCCGGCCAGTACGGATCGGCCGACGGACCGATCAAGCACCAGCGGAACCCGTCGATCATGCCGACCAGCGGGTTGAGGGCGTACAGCAGGCGCCACCGTTCGGGGACCAACGTCGCACTGTAGCCGACCGGCGAGATGTACAGGCCGATCTGCACCAGGAAGGGCACGGCGTGGCCGACGTCCCGGAACCGCACGTTGAGGGCGCCAAGCCACAAGCCGCAGCCGGCGGCGCACACCAGCGCCAGCAGGATGAACGGCGGCAGGAACACTGCCTGCCAGACGGGCATGGCGCCGTAGTAGGCCATGATCGGGACGAGCATCAGAGCGGTGATAAAGAAATCCGGCAGCTGGGCCAGCAGGGAGCTGAGCGGGATGATCAGGCGCGGGAAATACACCTTGGAAATCAAGCTGGTGTTCCCGACCAGGCTTATGCTCGAAACAGTCAAGGAATTCGAAAACAGCTGCCAGGGGAGCAGGGCGGCCAGCACCAGCACGGCGTACGGCGTCTTGCCCGGCGCGGCGAGGTTGGCCAGCTTGCCGAACACGATGGTCAGCACCGCCACCGTCAGCAGGGGTCGTCCGACGACCCAAGCCACGCCGAAGACCGTCTGCTTGTAGCGGACGGCCACGTCGCGCCAGGCGAGGATGAGCAACAGCTCGCGATAGCGGAACAGGTCGCGCCAGTAGCGGCCCTCGACGCGGCCCGCTTCGACGACCACGTCGAAGGGCGGCGTCGAGGCCGGCGCTTCCGCGGCAGTTGCCTCCTGCTTCGGTTCCGGAATGGCGGATATCGTGGACACGCAATACCTCTTCTGCATTCCAAGCGGGCGTTCAGCGCGTCCGGAAGAAAAGGTGTCTGGAACTGTGATTTTAGAGTTCCAGACACCTTTTCTTCCGGACGCTCTCAGCGCGGAAAGCGGGCCAAGGCCGGGTTGCGCAGGCGCAGCTCTCGCAGGACGTCGAATTTGATCTCCGCCAAGGCCCAGTCTTCCTCGGTGTCGATGTCCTGAACCATCCAGTTCGGCACAACCAACGGCGTCGTGTTCTCCGTCAGAAGCTGTTGCGTTTTCATGAATGCGGCGACGCGAAGCCAGTAAAACTGCCCCACGTCATGGTAAGCGGGCGTCAGGTCCTGGGACCGCGTGTTGACGTTTTGCGGGTGGAACATCGTCAGCCGCTTGTTCACGATGGCCACTGCCCGCTGGATGGGATGAGCGAACCGAGCCACCGGCACGACGCCGTCCAGTTCCGGATTCGCCGCAAGCAACCGAAAACTCTCCCTGAGCAAATCGGCCGTGAGAAGGACGGCCGTCGGGTAAATGCAGCACGCGAACTGGAAGAGCTTTCCCCGCCGCTCATATTCCGACAGCACTTCCACCAGCACATCCGGAGTCCTGGCCGAATCGTCGGACGTTTGCGCCGAGCGCATGAACGGCACGACGGCCCCGGCCTCACGGGCGACGGCGGCGATCTCCGCGTCGTCCGTGGATACCATCACCTCGTCAAAGCATTCTGATTCGAGCGCCGCCTGGATCGGGTAGCGGAGAATAGGCACGCCGCGGAAGGGACGCACGTTCTTGCGCGGGATGCGCTTGCTTCCGCCCCGGGCCGTGATAATCGCAACGGTGGCCATCAATTAGCTCACAAGGTCCCAACTCAACGGGGCGCCTCGTTCAACGTCGCGCGACGCCCGACGGCCCAGGACGTCGGGCAAGGCCTTCGGCGGCAGACCATGGCCGGGGCGGATCGAGCGGACGTTCTCTTCTGTAAACACCTCGCCCGCCTTCATGTCCCGCACCACGAACAGCGAACGGCGAAAAACCCGGCTGGCCTCATCCTTGCCGCTCAAGCCGTAGTGGACCGCGCCGAGGGCTTTCTCGGCGGTCCGGACCCCTTCGACCATCGCCTTGAACTCGTGCGGCTCAAGCGAGAAGGCGCTGTCCGGTCCCGGTTCGGCCCGCGACAGGGTGAAATGCTTCTCGATAATGCACGCGCCAAGGGCCACGGCCGCCACGGGCACGGAGATGCCGAGAGTGTGGTCGGACAGCCCGGCCGGCACGCCGAACGCCTCCGCCAGGTGGGGGATGGTGCGGAGGTTCATGTCCTCGGGCGGGGCAGGGTAAGCGCTGGTGCATTTCAGCAGGGCGATCTGGCCCGATCCGGCCCGGCGGGCGACGTCCACCGCCTCGGAGATTTCGCTCAGCGTCGCCATACCGATGGACATAATCATCGGCTTGCCCGTGTGAGCGATCTTCTCGATCAACGGCAGATCGACCAGCTCGAACGACGCCACCTTGTAGGCCGGCACACCCATGCCTTCGAGGAAATCAACGGCCGTCGGATCGAAGGGGGTGCTGAACAGATCGAGGCCCAATTCCTCGGCGACGGCCATCAGCTTCGGCTGCCATTCCCACGGCATGTAGGCTTCGCCGTAGAGATCATGGAGTGTGCGGCCGTCCCACAAAGTGCCGCCAGCGACGCGGAATTCGGACCGGTCTGAACGAAGCGTGATGGTGTCCGCTGTATATGTTTGCAGCTTGATGGCGTCCGCGCCGGCTTGCTTGGCGGCTTGAACAAGGCGAACGGCTCGCTCGAACTCGTGATTGTGGTTGGCCGACAGCTCGGCGATGATGTAAATCGGCTTACCAAGAGTAACCAGGCGTTCACCGATGATCAGCGGCTGCTGCATGTCTGTTCCCTACGCAGGACGAGACGGTGGGCGGGGTTCCCGCGCACGATCGCCGTTTCCTGCGGCGCGAAGCCGATCTTCTCAAATGCGCGCCGTGACGCCGCATTCTCCGGACGGATGTAGGCGTTGATTCGTTGAATGGGATGGTCCTTGAACGCCAACTGCGCCGCCTGCCGTATAACTACGGGTCCATAGCCCAGACCGTGAAAACGCTCGGCCAGACTCACGGAGATCACCGCCTCTTCGCCGTCAATCTCAAGACGCACCTGTCCAACGGGCGTCTTGCGACCGTCCACTGCGACCAAGAACAAGCAGCCCGGGTCGCTCAGTTTCGTCTGGAACCACTGCTGATGATGATCCCAAGGGATTGGGTCCGATGAGAAGGAGGCT
>DATKHW010000234.1:0-2283 GCA_035546275.1 Gemmataceae bacterium | reverse complement strand
CGACCTTGCGGGCCAGGTCGAGACGGTAGTCGCTCACGTCGGTGGCAATGATCGTGCTGGCCCCCGCGGTGCGGCCGACGGCGATGGCGAACAGGCCCGTCGGCCCGCAGCCGGTCACCAGCAGCGTGTGGCCGGTCACGTCCTCGCCGAGGACGACGTGGACCGAATTGCCCAGCGATTCCTGCATGCACGCCAATTCCGGCGGGATTTCCGGCGCCGTTTTCCACAGCACCTGCTCCGGCAGGGCCACGTATTGAGCGAACGAACCGTCGCGGTCGATGCCAAGGATGGTGTAGTTCTTGCAGACGTGCGCGTTGCCGGTGCGGCATTGGAAACACTTGCCGCAGGTGACATGCGACTCCGCCGCGACGCGATCGCCGACCTTGACGGTGGTGACGCCCTTGCCCAGCGCCACGATCTCGCCGTACATCTCATGGCCCAGGATGCGCGGCGGCCGGATGCGGCCCTGCGCCCAGGCGTCCCACTGAAAGATGTGGCTGTCGGTGCCGCACATCGACGTGGCCTTCACGGCGAGCACCACTTCCCCGTCGCCGGGCGTCGGGTCGGGGGCCGATCGCAATTCCAATCCAGGAGCGGCGACGGCTTTCATCACGCATTGCATTCCGGCGTCTCGGGGGTCTGGAGGCGGGCGGGCGAATTCTTGCATTATACAATCCGGCGCGCCTCTTGCCTTCGGCCGCCGGTCTGGTATGCTGCCGCGTTGCAGGGGTGACGTTTCCCACCATTCGCACCTGGAGGCTCGACGCCGTGAAAAAACCTCTCCTTCTCCTCTCCGCCATCGCCGTCCTGGCCGCGGCCCTTGTTTGGCTGGCGCCGCCGACGCTCGGCGATCAGCCCAAGACGTTCCCGCCGCTCAAGGGAAGCAAAATCGAACGCATGGACCCGGCCCTGGACAAGCTGCTCGCGCAGGACGCCTATCTGCAGGACCTGGCCGAAGGCTGGGACTGGGCCGAAGGCCCCCTCTGGATCAAGGACGGCGGCTTCCTGATCTGCTCCGACATCCCCAAGAACAGCATCATCAAGTGGAGCGACGCCGACGGCAAAAGCGTCTTCCTCCACCCCAGCGGATCTGAAAAGGATCAGCCCGATCTGCGGGAGTCCGGCTCGAACGGCCTGGTCATGGCGCCGGACGGACAAGCGGTGCTTATGGAGCACGGCGACCGCCGCGTGACGAAGCTCGATCTGAAGACGAAAAAGAAGACCGTCTTGTGCGACCACACGCCGGACGGAAAGCGCTTCAACAGCCCCAACGACGGCTGCTTCAAATCGAACGGCGACCTGTATTTCACCGATCCGCCCTACGGTCTGGCCCGCAAGGACCGCAAGCCGGGCGAACCGGAATTCCCCGGCATGGAGATGGATTACAGCGGCGTTTATCGTCTGTCGAAGGACGGCAAGGTGACGCTGCTGACCAAGGAAATGACCAAGCCGAACGGCATCGCGTTCTCGCCGGATGAAAAGACGCTTTACGTCTCTAATTCCGACCCGAAAATGGCGGTCTGGATGGCCTGGGACGTGAAGGACGACGGCACGCTGGGCAAGAGCCGGGTCTTTTACGACGCGACCGAGTTCAAGAAGGACCTGGACGAGGGGCATCGCGGCTTGCCGGACGGCATGAAATTGGACAAGGACGGCAACATTTTCGGGACCGGCCCGGGCGGCGTATTGGTGTTCACGCCGGACGCGAAGCTGCTGGGCGTGGTCGCAACTGGCGTGCGGACGTCCAACTGCAACTGGGGCGACGACGGCTCGACGCTGTATATCACGGCCAACGACCATCTGACGCGGATCAAGACGAAAACGATCGGAAACGGGTGGGCGAAGTAGCGGTCGGCCCGGTCGTTTTGGGCAAGCGGCCGGCTTGCGCCGGCCGCTTGCCGTTTATGTACCCGCATCCTCGGCGTTGAGCCGTTCGAGCCGCTTCTTGATGCGCTCCAGCAGCCGGTAGACGCTGCGCTCCGAGACGCCGGCCCGCAAGCCGATCTCGGCGGCCGAGTGGCCTTCCAGGATGGCTTGCAACATCTGACATTCGCGGTCTTTCAAACCGCGGAAGAGTTGCTCCACCACTTCGGTCAAAGCGGCCATTTCAAACGGCGAAGCGTCGCGAGCCATTCCTTCCGCCGCGACGCCCTCCGAGCGCTCGGCGGCCACTTCGCGGCGAACGTCGCGGCGGTCCGCCTGGAAGTGGTGGGCCCGTTTGGCGCACTTGCGCACGGTAATCAGCATTAGCAGCGACCACAGCCCGTCCCAGCTTTTCAGGTC
>DATKHW010000233.1:0-21266 GCA_035546275.1 Gemmataceae bacterium | reverse complement strand
CGGCCAGGTAGACATTGCCCGTAACCGATGCGGGGCTGGACAAGGAGAAGTTGGCGGCGCTGTTGACAATGCCAACGTTCCCAACCATGCCGCCGCCCGGGAGAGGTGGTTGGTTGTTCGCACCAGAAATGCTGATGTCGTTGCTCCTGGCGAGGCCCAGCAGGGAGAAGTTGCTGGGGCCGGCCGCGCCCAGGGTGTCGGTGACGAAATCGGCACGGGACTGCGCCGCCAATCCGAGCAGGAGAACGGCCGCCGCGCCGGCGAAACGGAGCATTCGCATAGCTGACTCCTTGCTGCATCAGGGGCCAGTCGTGCTACTCGGTGGCGTCAGGCCTGGGACCGGCGCGGTCGGGACCGCCGGCGGGGCTGCCTGCCGCCGCAGCAGCTCTTCCAGCTTGTTGTGGCTGGCCTCCAGCGCCCGCTGCGCCGTGCGCAGGGCCGCCAGGGCGTCCTCATTCTCCCGCAGGGCCTGCCTGATCTCGTCGGGGCCTGGGGCGGGGACTGTGGGCGCCGGTGGCTGCGCCTGGACGACAGGCGGAGTAAGCGGATACGCGTATGAACCGCCCGGCGGGGGCGATGCCGCGACGGTCCCCGGAACGGGCGCCGGGGCCGTCGTCGCAGGGAGCAGTGCCACCGGCGGCGGGGCGACCGGGGCCGTCGCCTGGGGCGCTGCGATGTAGCGGACGGTGGGCGCTGGCGTCTGCTGGACTTCCGTTTGACATCCGCAAAGGACGAGGAGCAGACTAAGCGACGGGACGGCGATCCACTGGCGCATCTCAACCTCCGTGTCAGGATTGGCTGGTCCAAGGGCCGCCAGTGTAAACCGTTCGGAGCAATGCGGACAAGCCAGAAATTCCGGACCGCCCCCAGCTCACGGCGCGGCCGCATCCACCAGCCGGTACTCCGTAAACGCCTTCACGTCCACCGGCCCCACGGCGATCCGTTGACGAACGATGGGCGGCCGCCCATCTCCCGAAATCGGAACCCGGCCGCCCGACCCTTTTGCCGCGCCGCAGCCCTGGCGATCTTCTCCACCAAACCTGTCGTGGGGTAGCTTCCAGTAACAGAGCACTTCGAGCGCGCCCGCATCCGCCGCAATGAAGCGGCCCGGAGTGCGCGAGGGGAAACGACTCCCTCTCTTGCGCTTCGGGCCGTTTGTGATCGCGTGGGCGGTTAGGGCTTCTTGGGCGCGTCGCCGGCGTTCGCCTTCAGCTTTCGCAGTTCCTCCTCCGCCTGCTTCACCTTTGCTTCGGCGGCCTGCCGTTCCGCCTCGGCGGCCTTCAGCCGCGCCTCGATCTCCGCCTCCCGAGCCGCCGTCTCGGGGGCATGCTTCTCCGCTTGTAACTTCAAATCTGACAGGATCAGCCGGAGCTGGCCCTGCACGGCCGCCGGCTCCTTCGCCGGCGCAGACGGCTCGCCGAAGATGATGCCGAATCGCTGCCCCGCCCCTTCTTGCCCGGATTGCGGCGCCCCAGCCTTCCGCTCGCGGCGCAGCTGCTCCAGTTCCTCAAGGACCGCCTTCAGTTTCGCCTCCATGTCCTCAATCCGCTTATCCGCGTCGGGAAGCTCCAGCCTCACGACGAACCCCGGCTTGCCGGCGGGCGCGCCACCCGCTCCAGGCGCCGGCGGCTGGGGCGCGCCTTTCAGCACGGCTCTGTCGCCTTCCTGTTCGATCCGCCAGACAAAGACGGCGCCCTTATCCGGCGACGCGGTCTTGACCGTCTTGGCGCGCAGCGCCTCGATCTGGGCGGCGATCTTGGCGACCTCGTCCTGCTTCTGCGCCAACTCGGCTTCCAGCTTTTTCAGCTCCGCCTGCGCCTGGTTAGGGTCGTCCGCCGCGACGAACTGGACTGGCAGCGTGAGGCGGACGCCGCCGCCGTCGGCCTTCTTGTCCGGGTTCGCTTTGGCCGGCGCCTGCGCCCATGCTTCGGCGGGCAGGAGCAAAGCGCCCATCGCCAGGACGGCCCACAGGCCGCGCCCGCGTCTAGCCCGCGGTCCCAGTTTGCGCTCGATCATGCTCGGTCTCCCTTGAGGGTTGTGAATGGGTTCCTCACGGATCGCCGCGGCCGGCCCCGGTTCGGCCACGTCCCGACGAGTCCGCGCCACGCATTTCTCTCGTCAGACTGAATGTCTGACCATAGGGTACGGCGATACGGCGGACGGGTCAAGTCGGAATGCGGAATGGCAGGACGTTCGCGGTGTCGGCCGCATCCTCCATCACCTCGGCGAGCCAATGGCTGACAAGGACCAGGCCCTCCATCCTGGCTTTGCGAGCTATGATTTCGTTGCAGGCGGCCCCGGCAGCTAATCGTCGTTGTTCGGCCGCGGATCCCCTGCGTGCAATGCCTGAAACCAGATGGTAGAGCTTGCTGCGCAACTTGTCGTCCTCGCGATGGTCCTTGGCGCGCTTTGCTGGGTGCTCCAGCCGCGCTACGCCTTCATAGTCCGAATTGAGGGCGGAGCGCCGTGCGTCGCCAAGGGCCGCGTGGCCGCAGCTTTCCTGCAAGAACTGAGCCAAGCATGCACTGATTCGGGAGTGTCCCGCGGCTGGGTTGGCGGCGTGCAACGAGGCCGACGATTGGCGCTATCCTTCTCAGAAAGCATCTCGCCGCGTTGCCAACAGCGGCTGCGAAATCTGTGGGCAATGCATAGCTAGTGCATGGGCAAATGAGGTCTTGTCTGAGCGCAGCTGGGCGCGAATAATGCGGCATAAAATCTCCTACCTTCGTTCGCACTCTTAATGCGGCCGAGCGGCAGCAGTTGCACGCGGGCCTGCGCGCCGCCGAGACGTTTACCGCTCGCCGCTGCCAAATCCTCCTGGCCAGCGCCCATGGTCAGCGGGCGCCCGCCATCGCCCGCAACCTGCACTGTGCCGTGGGTACGGTCCACTATGCCCTCCACGCCTTCCAGCGCGAGGGGCTGGCCAGTTACGGCCTGTTGCGGGACGACACCGACCAGATGCTGCTGCGTTTCGTGCAGGGCCGGCCAGTCAGCCAGGTGACGGAAGACTTCCTGGCCTGGGTCTGCGCACGGCTGCGCGCCGAGGGCAAGCAGCCGTTGCTGGTGATCTGGGACAACGCCTCCTGGCACGCCAGCCGACGAGTGCGGGCCTGGATCAAGGCCCACAACCGGCAGGCGATGAGGGGCGGCGGCGTCCGCGTCGCCCGCAGAACCCGGGATAGCCGATCCGCGGCCCCGTTCAGACCCGGCGCCCCGATCGCGGCTATATGGGCCATTGCACTCGGGCGGCGCCGTCACGGCCTCGCCGCATCCGTCAGCCGGTATTTCGTGAACGCCGCCACGTCTACCGACCCGACGACGATCCGCGGATGATGGATCACCCGCAGCGTTGCATCCACGACGATGAAGCCCTTCAGCTCCGGCGCCGGCTCTGCTTGCAACGTGCCTCGCGGGTCGCTCAGCGGTTGGACTTCGTACTAGTCGCGCCACACGTCGCCGATCTTCCGCCGATCGGCGCCGCCGGCCAGCGTCACGCGCCGGCGGCAGCGCTGTCCATCGAGGCGGGCGGCTGCATCGGGTGTTAGCGCGGCCAGGTCGTGGACGACGAAGGCCGCCGAGGCAGCCGGCGCAGCTTGCAGCTCCGTTGGACGGCATCCGGTTAGGCTGTCGGCGAGGAACAAGCCCAGCGGCGTTAGGCGGCGGGGAAGGCGACAACCATCCGGATGCGTGTGGTGTGGTTCATGGGGCCGCTTGTCCGGCGCGGCGGCGCGGAGGGCAAGGGCCGGTTAATCGGGCGTCTACACAATAATGCCAGGATGGCAGGAGGTCACGGGCGGGCGCGCCGAAAGTATATTGCAAGCAGAAACCAGGCGGCTGACACCGATCGCTCGCCAGGCATTTCGACGGAGCAAGACAAACTTTCAATCCGGCCGGAGACAGACCCGGAAACCGATGGCGTCGAAACGCGCGTCGTCGAGGCCTTGCGCGAACTCACGGCTGAAGGAGCGGCAGTTTCCCGGCACGGACCCCCAGCCCCCGCCGCGAAAGGGGCGGCCGCCGGTCGGGGCGTCGCCGGTCGGATCGACCACATCTTCGGCGCCGTACTCCTTGTAGCGGCCGGCGCACCACTGGTTGACATTGCCGTACAGGTCGCAGAGCCCCCACGAGTTGGGCTTCCGCTGGCCGACCCCGTGCGTCCGCTTGCGCGAATTCTCCCGGAACCAGGCATACTCGGCAAGCTCTCCGGCGTTGTCGCCGAAGAAGTAAGCTGTCGTCGTGCCTGCCCGGCAGGCGTACTCCCACTGCTCTTCCGTTGGCAAAGCGTACCGCCACTCCGGCGGCCGCTCGCGGTCCAGCGAGCCGGCCGCCTCGCAGAACGCCGCGGCCTCCCCCCAGGAGACCATCTCCACCGGGTGCAGCGACGTGTCCGGAATCATTCGCATCAAGAACGCCTGGGCGCCCCCCTTGGAGAAGGCGCTGGGGTTCTTCTTGCCCGTGACCCGGACGTATTCCGCCTGCGTTACCGGGTAAACGCCCATATAGAACGGCCGCGTCAACTCGACCTTGTGCTGCGGCCTGGCCCAGGCGTGCCGGGCCATGGTGAATTCGTCGCTTTCGAGCGCGCCCATCCGGAACGTGCCGGGCGGGATGAGGGCCAGCTTCATCTTCAGACCGCCGCCCAGGTCCACCTCGCGCTCCGCCGGGAGGCGCAGGTAGTCGGCCCAGGCCTGCTGTAAGGTCTTTGCCGCCGCCGCGTCGAAGGGCGCCACGCCCCGCGGCGGCGCAACGGTGTTTAGGGCCTCGACCCGGACGACCTCGTCGCCCTGGACCGTGACGGTCGCCGCGCCGTCCTTCTTTACGTCGGTCAGTTTGCCGCCTTTGTAATTGATCAGGATTCGGGCGCCGTCAGGCACGGCGAACGTCCGCTCCTTGCCGCCCACGTCCACGCTCAGCCGCCCCGCTTCCACGCCGACCACCCGACCCGTCTCCACGGCGGCCTTCGGCGGCGGGGGCGCCGGGCTTGTCGCCTGGACCGTGGTGGCGAATTCACCGCGCGCGATGATGGTTAGGGCGCTGTCCTTTTTCACCCCTTCGAGCTTCCCCTCCTTGCCGTCGATCGTGACTTTAGCCGTATCCGAGAGGGTGAAAATCCGTTGCTGGCCGTCCACCGCCGCGGTGAGCCGGCCCCCCTCCGCGCCGACGAACGCGCCGGAGAGCAAGATCAACGAATCCCCCGCCGCCGCATTCGCCGGAACGTCCGGATTCATGGGATCCGGCGCCGGCCGCATTTCGCCCGGCCCGTCCGGCGGCGAATCGACCACGGCCGCCCCGTCTGTCGCGCCCGCGGGGGTAGGCGCGGGCGGGCGGTGGGCGGTGAACACGCAGAGCGTCGCCCCCGCGCCGACCAGCGCCGCGGCAGCCACTGCCGCGCCGCCCCAACGCAACCAAAGCGCGCTGGAGTGAGGCCGCCCCTGCTTCGCCGACGCGGACGGCGCCCTTCGCACCGCCGAGGCTCGAACCGCTGCCACGGCGGAGGCCGGAGGAATCGTGTCCAGGTTCTCGTCCGAGGTCGTTCGCGGGTCCGCTCGCTTGTCCGATGGTCTGGGCGTCCTGAGAACCGACTCCTTGTCCGGGAGCGATTGCGTCGTGGGGAGGCCGGCCGCCGGGGTCGTCCCGGAACGCACCAGCGGTTGCGTGCTCGACACCCAGGCGGCTAGCGCGGCCGCCATTTCTTCCCCGTCCGCGTACCGCCGCGCGGGGGCCTTCTCCATCGCCTTCAGGCAAATCGCCTCCAGTCCGGCGTCCAATCCCGGCCGGTGCTCCGAGGGCGGCGGCGGCGTCACCTGAATGATCTGGTAGGCCAGCGCCGCCGGGTGGCCGCCCTCAAACGGAAGCCGGCCGGTCAGCATCTGGTACAGCACGACCCCGGCGCCGTACACGTCCGTCGCCGGACACAACCGCGCCGTGTCGCCGGCTGCCTGTTCCGGCGCCATGTAGGCCGGCGTCCCCATCACCGCACCGACCCGCGTGAGCCGTGTCGCCGCCTCCTGCGTCCAGGCGGCGAGGCCGAAGTCCATCAGGTGCAGCGCCCCCCGTTCGTCGAGCAGCGCGTTGGCCGGCTTCACGTCCCGGTGCAGCACGCCCTGGCGGTGCGCGTGGCCCAGCGCCGACGCGAGCTGCGCCGCCAGCACGGCGGCCCGCCGCGGTTCCATGCCGCCGTCAGGGATGGCCGACGCCAGCGTCCGCCCTTTAATGAAGGCCGAAACGATGTAGTTGACGCCCTCGAAACGGCCGGCGTCATGGACCGGGACAATGTGGGGATGGACCAGCCTGGCCGCCGCCTTGGCCTCGCGCAGGAAGCGCTCGACGACCTGGGCCGAGGTCGTCAGCTCCGGCCGCAGCACCTTCAAGGCCACCTCGCGCTCCAGCCGCGGGTCGTAGGCCCGGTAGACGGCGCCGAAGCCCCCCGTCCCCAGGAGTTCGCGGACCTGGTAGCGGTCGATGGCGGCGGGCAACGCCGGCGATTTCCTGGGGCTGGACATAGGCTGCCTCCGGCCTTGAGAGGTTGCGGCGGGGTCGTCGCTTTCCCGACCGGGACGACTTGAGCGCCGGCGGGAAAGGAAAGAGGAAGGAAAGTTGGCAGCGCATGGGAGCAGGCGGCAGTTGCAGCGTCGATGGAGTCGCCTATCCGGACGGCGGCGGCCGCGCGCTGGTCAGCGTGATCCGCGTCCCGGCCGCGACGCGCGAGGGGCGTCGCGGCGGGATGGCGCCTGTACCGCAGGCGTGGGCGCGGACCAGGGCGTCAGCGCGCCTTGCCGAAGCCCTCTTGCAGCGACCCGTCCGCGTATCGGACCGCAAAGCCGTCGCCGGACACGAGCAGGACGACGCGGGCTGTGTTGCTGTGCTTGGCGGCGTCTTCCATGGCCTTGTCGTTCGCTTCGTCTTCAGAATCGCCCGCGGCGAACCAGTAGCCATCGGGGCTCTGCGCCAATGCGCACCAAGCCTTGCTCGAGATCGTCATTGCCTTGGGGTCGCCAACGAACTTCACCGCCCGCTTCTCAGCATCATCCGCGCTGTCGCGGCCGGAGGCATAGGCGAAATTGCCGTTCTTCTCCGACCAGGCGATGGCGGCGAAATGGTCTCCGTCGGCGACCGGGGCCTTCTGCCTCACGAAGCCCGCGTGGCCGATCAGCAACACCAGCTCGCCGCCCTTCCTGCCGGCCTTTGTGTCGGCTTTGCGCTGGTTTGCTTCCCGCGCAATGCCGGTCCGGGCCTCCCCCTCGATGATGTCATAATCGCCGTCTGGGCCGACCACCAGCCCGGCCCAGCCTTTCTTAAACGTATGGACAGTCATAGCGTCCGGGGCCTTGGTCATGGAGAGGGCCGTCGCTGAGGCCTCGTCGGCCGACTGCGCGTTGAAGGCGTAGCCATAGAGGCCCGTGTTCTTGGAATAGGCGATCGACGCCCAGAAGTCCCCATCCGCGCGGCGTGCGGCCGGCGGCGGATCAGGCTTGTCATCCGGCTTGGGTTTCCTGGGACCGGCCCACAGAAGGCCGCCGGTGAGCAATCCGGCGAGAGCGATGGCCGTCCAAATCCGTTGCTTCATTGCTGGCATCTCCGGTGACACAAGCATGCGAGCGGCCACGGACGTGCGCCCGCATGCCGCGGCCGTCCCTCGGGGCCTGGCGCGTTGCCAAAGCCAACCGCCGTGCGGGACAGCGCCTAGCGCGTTCTACAGATGTGGGATGTTACCATTGCCGCGTGGGCAAATCCAGGAAAAAAGGGACGATCCAACGGTCGGCGTTCGCCGATTTCCTTTGCCCCCGCCCCTCCCATCGGGTAACTTCAATTTCGGCCGGTGTCGCCGGCGACCAGCGGCCCTTCGCGGCCTTGGTTTCATTCTCTTCCGAAAGCCGTTCTCCCTTCGCCTCCCCTGAAATGCCGATGGAGGAATCCGATGCATGAAGACCTCAATCGCCGTCACGCGGTGAAGGCCGTGGCGGCGGCCGGAAGCCTGCTCCTGCTGGGCGGACCGGCGCCGGCCGACGAGCCCGACGACCGCGACGCATTGACGGGAGAGTGGTTCAACGGCGGGAAGCTGGACCAGCCTTGCGCCGTATTCCAGCAGGGGCGCGTCCTGCTCCTGATTAACGAGAACGGGGACATCGCTAGTGGACAAATGACCGGCGCCAACGAAGTGACCGTCCTCAAGGGCTGGGAGGGCGGCCTGGTCGGCAGGGTCGCCGAGCGGGGCCGGGTCATCGCTTGGAAAGGCGGCGGCAGTTGGAGGAGGCGCTGACCCGGAGCATCGTCGCACGGGGGGTCGGCCCATTCCAGTTCCCCTTGCCTCGATTACCGATGCCCCGGCGCATTGACGGCCGCATCCGTCTGCTGCACGGCCCCTACCAAGCCCCGCGCTCGCACGTCGGCGACCGTGCGACCTGTCTATTCCGCGACCGCGACGTGGTGGTCACGAGCTGGAGACCGACGCCCCTATCTCCTGGCCTCGCGGCCTGCCGATCGGCGAGAAGGGGCATCCCGGTTTGCTGGTCGATGTGGAGTTGGCCCGTGCTATCCGCATGGAATCGGCCGCGGCGATCCGCTGCTGGTGGGGCGTGAGCGTCGGCGTCGTCTGGCGCTGGCGGAAGGCCCTCGGCGTTGGACTGATGCACAGCCCCGGCGCCCGCCGGCTCATCCGCATGATTGCGCTAATGCTGCGTGCGGTCTTGCGTGCGGCGGCGGAGACCGAATGGAATCGACTCGGCACACCGGCGCCTGGCACAGTGGACCGCAGGCGCTGACGAACCGATTTCTAAGTTGCGGACCGCCAGGATTTCGGCGAGGATCGCCATTATCTCCTAAAGAAAGTCCACATCCTCTTTCATGTCCGCAGGGCCCAGTGTTGGGGAAAAAAATGGAAGCGGCGCGGCCCTCCGCGCAGATAGTTCATAGGGCCGGACGTTTCGGGGCAAGAAAGGCCGACGCATGGCGCAAGGCATCCTGAGTGAGGTCCTGCACTACCTGCGTCGCCGTTACGGCGGCGCAGGCCCGGGCGAGGGCGCGGACGACGCGGAACTGCTGCGGCGTTTCGCCGTTTCCCGCGACGAAGCCGCGTTCGCCGCCTTGGTGGCGCGGCATGGGCCGATCGTCTGGGGCGTGTGCCGTCGCCTGCTGGCGAACCCGCACGACGCCGAGGACGCCTTCCAGGCGGTATTCCTCGTGTTGGTCCGAAAGGGTCGCGGCCTGCTCCGGCCCGACCTGGTCGGCCCCTGGCTGCATGCCGTGGCCCTCCGCGTCACGTCGCGGCTCCGGGAAACAGCCGCCCGCCGGCGCGACAAGGAGCGACCCCTGGTCGAGGAGCCGGCTATGGAATCGACGCCCGATCTGGTTTGGCGCGACCTCCGTCCCGTGCTGGACGAGGAGGTCGGCCGGCTGCCGCCCCGATACCGCGCCGCGTTCGTGCTGTGCCACCTCGAGGGCCTGACCAACGAGGCTGCCGCCCGCCGCCTGTGCTGCCCGAAGGGAACGGTCCTATCGCGGCTGGCCCGCGCCCGCGAACTGCTGCGGCGCCGTCTGGCGCGCCGCGGCGTGGCGCTCTCGGCCGGCGCCCTGGCCGCCGCTCTTGCCGTCCGCGACTGTTCCGCCGCCGCGCCCGCGGCGCTGGCCGAATCAACCGTCCGGCTGGGCCTGGCGTTCGCCGCGGGCGGCGCCTCGGCCCTGTCCGTCAAAGCCGCCGCCTTGGCGCAAGGAGTTCTCAAGAGCATGTTCCTCACGCAAATCAAAACGGTCGTCGCGGTTTTGCTTACCCTTTGCATCGCCGGCGCCGGCATGGGCCTGGCCGCCTTTGGCGCCAGCCGTCCGCGGCCCTCGTCCGCCGCGCCTGCGGCGCAGGACAGCGCGCCGGTCGCCGATCAGCCGGCGCCTCCACCCACCGCCGACGGCGACAAGAAGCCGGCGCCGGAGAAGCACGCCCAGGAAAGCCAGGCTCGCCTCTGGCGCGAACAGATGGACGAGCCGAACAATCTAGAAATCCCTCCCCATCCGGACCTGACGCTGGGCGATGTCCTGGACCTGTTCGAGATGCGCTACGGCCTGCACTTCGAGGTCAACGAGCGGGCGTTCGCCAACGACGCCGGCGGCGGGATGGCCGATGTGCTGGGCTACCAGGTCGCCCAGATGCGCCCGCTCCCGAAAATGAAGAACGTAAGCGTGGCGACCGCGCTGCGAATGGTGCTGGACCGGCTGCCGATCCCGGCTTTGGCGGTGATTCGCAAGGACACCGTCGAGATCACGACGGTGAACGACATGCGGGCCGAACTGGGCTATTCCGAGGATCGGCCGCTGCTGCCGCTGGTGTGGGAGGAGATGGACGATATGCCGCTGCCCCGCGCCTTGCAACAGCTCGCCAGGGCGTCGGGAATGAACGTGGTGGTCGACCCACGGGCTCTGACGGAGGACGGCGCCAAGCTGAAGGTCACTGTGCAGTTCGCCAACGTGCCGGTCGATTCGGCCGTGCGCATCTTGGCCAACATGGCGGACCTCCAGGCGTTGCGGATCGACAACGTGCTTTACGTCACGACTGCCAAGCGGGCCGCCCAGCTGCAGGCGGAGCGGGCGCACAACCCAACGGAGGATGCGTTACCGAAGCTCCGGACGCCGCGACAGTAGTGGAAGGTCCGCAGCACCGGGATGAGGTGCAGTGCTGCGCTCGATTTGTCTCGTAGGACGGGCCAGAAGACGGCGGCGGTCAGGTCCAAGCGTGAGTCCTTGGGAATCCCGAACCCGGCCCGGAAGGCGCGGGCCAAGATGCGCAAGGCGGCCAGCGAGCAGGAGCGGCGGGAGAAGATTCCGGCGGCGCGACGCGGCAAGACCCGGCCCCGAAACGTCATCGAGGCCATGCGGCAAGCTCGGATCGGGGCGCACCACACAGAGGAGACGCGGCGGCAGATGAGCGAGGCCCACAAAGCGCGGGGACACGGCCGCCTGCTGCGGGCAGGCCGTGGGAGCCTGAAGAGGACGCCATGTTGGAAACGATGCCGGATCCACAACTCCGCGACGACCGAAGCCGCTAAACAAGGCACAATTGAGGGCTTAGGTAGTATTTCAGGTGTTCGGTCGCCGAACACCGGCCCAAGCGAAACAAGCGAATCATCAGAGATAGATCCGGGAGAAAAGGCGTTTTCTATCCCCTCCGATGGTACGGCAATCGGTCGGGACGGCAAAAGGCACCCGGCTTGCAAGCCGACCGTCCTGTGCGACAAGTGCCGGCGCTTCAGCGCTTACCAAAACCGCCGCCACGGCTTGCTTAATTGGGGAAGTTCACCCCAGGTGAACTGACGCCGCCAGGCCTCGTCGCCAGCCAGGAACGCCAAGAAGACTTGGCGGACTTGCTCGAATGTCACCACCTCCGCCGCCTGGAACATCTGTTGAGGAAACGCCTCCCCATAGCCGTACTGCAAGACCCACGGGGCGCACCCCTGCTCGCGGAGGAACGCGTTGCGCCTTGGTCCGGCTACTTCCATGCCCGCCTGGATGAATCTCGTCTGGGAGGCAAACAACTGCGCGAACACACCCACGTCTTCCGACGCCACGAGGCGCTGGAGGTCCTCCGCAGTCACGTCGGCGACGGCGCCCGTTTCGGTCTTCAGCCACATGCCGGCGTCCTCCGCGAAAGGGAGGCCATCATAGTCGCCGGGAAAGCGGCGGGGGTCAAGGGGGAAGGAAGCCGGGTAATGGTGCACTTCGAACTATTTTCCGTGCCATAAGCGGGCGCGGATGGGTCAAGGAGAAGAAGGGCCGGATGAGGCCGAGAGGGCCGGCCGACCTTGCGCCCTCTGTTCCGCCAATTTAACATCGTTTTGATCTCTCATCCGTTTGACGCCCGCGCTTTCCAAAAATGCCCTCAGAAGTCGAGCCGGGATGATGCCCGCCATGCCTGTGTTTGAATTGACATGCACGCCGGCCGCCGCCGTCGCCCGCGACGAGGAGAATCTGAAATAGCAGACCTCGCCGCACTCTTGCTCGGGGCGTATAAGCTCGTCCGAACCTCACGGCGCGCTCCGCAAGAACCCGCCGGGGTCCGAGAAATCGGTGCAGGCGTCTGCGCAGCGCAGTAGAATTGCCGGTCCGGCTCGACCGCGACTTCCGCCCTGCGACTTGAAGACTATTCCTATGATATTTGTTGTCAAACTAATCGCGGCGTCGTGTCGGTGGACGGCGGCGGCGGTTTGCAGTGGTTGTCTGCTCTTCACTTTCCATCTCCTGTTCCAGGGCGTAACCCAACGGGACGGGGAAGGCCTGACGATACCGCCGGAGACTGCGGAAGAGGTCCAGAGCCGCCTGCAGCTCGCGTCGGCTCTGCTTGCCGTCGGATTTGGCGGTTCTTTGGTCTTTCAGGCCGGCGGCGCGCTTTCGAGAAGGCGGCCGGGACGGTTCCTGTCCCGGGTACGAGAGGCCGTCTTTGGAGTCTTGTTTTTCTGGGCCGGGGCCTGTTTGTTTTTCTGCCTCCTCATCGTCACGGCTTCCACCCAGGCCCGATGGGAGGTAGCCGGCGCCTACTACTGGTTGGCAGGCGCTTTGGGGGCCTTGGCCTTGCTCTTGTTCGGGACGGCGGGCGTTTTTGCGAAGGGCGCTCAGGACAAGCCCGCTGCTGCGGCAAGCGGCGGCCCCGCGGCCCGCCTTGAAGAGGGGTTGCCTTCCTGAGCCTGGCCGCCGACCTAAGCCGCGAAACCGCGGCCAGACCGGCTGAACGTCGTCTGCAACTCAGCCCAAATTCTGGCGAACATGCCGAGCGGCGGGAGGACCGCGGGGCAGGCGCAGGCCAGCAGGATGCGTGCAATATGGTTCATGGGTGCGATTGTCCGGCGCGGCGGGGCGTACCAGTAGTACCAGCACGAATAGGTGCGGGAATAGTAGGTGAAGCAGCCGTACGTCTCCTTGCGGCGCCGGTCGCCGGGCAACCTGGCAGGGAGGTTTCGGCCCCGGCGGTAAAATCCCCGAATCGTCTGGATCGCCGCCTTCACCCTTTCCGCCCTGAACTGCGACATGTTATTGATCTCGGTGGGGAAGAAAGACCGCGCGTCCCTCGCAAGGGCGCTGACGCGAATTCAGAGACGCCGTCGCGCACAGCATATGCCGGCGGGGCTGCCCCGCCCCGATGGGGCCTACGAATTCGGCCTCCGTCGGGACGATGAGGGCCGGCGGAGACGGCGCGCGTTCCGCGGTTGCGCCGGCCGTGGCCGCGATGAGATCGGCCGCCGGACATGACGTCGTCGCGCCGACGCACCGCCCCGGTCGTTCCCACTGGACCGCACGGCTATGCCAGGCCGGGGGGCGGCTCGCGGATCGACGGGCGGCGGGACATAAGCGCGACGTTTTGTACGGCCGGCTGTGGAGATGTTCGTCGGCGTGGTCTCTCGTCGCCAGCCTGTTTCGTCCCGCTGGCATCCCAGACATCGCGCCTTAGGACGACAATGCACCGACGCGACCCGTCCTGGTCATCGGCTTCAACCAAACGAGTCGCCGCAACGTGGCGACGTCCGCCGGGAGCCGGCGGGGCGTCCAGCGCAAATGTCCTGGGGGGGAGGGACCGCCGCATGGCCGACACGGTGCGCGGGGCGAATCAGGTGGTTGTCGTTGGCGCCGCCTGGCGGTACACTGTGGTTCGTCGCCGAGTCCGCCGCATCCGTCTTTGGGGGCCGAGACGTGCCAGACCGTCCTCGTCCTGCGCCGTGTTCCGGGCCGGTGCGGCTATCCCGCCGCCAGGTGCTGCAAGCCGGCGCGGCCGGCGTCCTCGGCTTGACGCTGCCGCGCCTGCTGCGAGCCGCCGATTCGCCGACCGGCCCCACGCCCCGCGCTGACCACTGCATCCTCCTCTTCCTCAACGGCGGCCCCAGTCACCTCGACATGTGGGACATGAAGCCGGACGCCCCGGCCGAGGTCCGCGGCGAATTCAAGCCGATCGCCACCGCCGTCCCCGGCGTTCATCTGTCCGAATTGCTGCCGCGCTTGGCCGGCCACATGCACCGCTGCACGCTCGTGCGGTCGGCCCATCACAGCGTCAACAACGCCCACGCGGCCGCCGTCTACTGCGCCCTGACCGGCCACGACCGCGGCGAGATCGGCGGCGGCGCACGGCCAGACGACCGGCCGGCCCTCGGCGCCGTCATCGGCATGCGCCGGCCGCCGGCCGCCGCCGTCCCGCCTTACGTTTCGATGCCCTACGTCACCAAGGAAGGGGCCGGCGGGCCGCCGCAGCCCGGCTTCTTCGGCGGGCTGATCGGCCGCGTTCACGACCCGCTGTTCGTCCTGCATGACCCCAACGCCCGCGACTTCGCTCTGCCCGAGCTGGGCCTGCCGGCCGACGTCAACGCCGAGCGGTTCGGCGCCCGCCGGCGCCTCCTCGACGAGATCGCCGACGGCGCCCACGGCGACGCCGCGGCCCGCGAGCTGTCCGGCTTCCAGGCGCGCGCCTTCGACCTGCTCGGCTCGCCGGCGGCCCAGAAGGCGTTCCAGCTGGAGCGCGAGCCGGACCGCGTCCGCGCGAGTTACGGCCGAAACATCTACGGCCAGAGCACGCTGCTGGCCCGCCGGCTCATCGAGGCCGGCACGCGCGTCGCCTGCGTCTCCTGGGCGCCCGACGCCAACGCCACCTGGGACACGCACGGCGGCAACTTCCCCAAGCTCAAGAACGAGCTCTTGCCGCAGTTCGATGCGGCGATTTCGAGTCTGCTGATCGACTTGTCGGACCGCGGCATGCTGGACAGGACGCTGGTCGTGGCGATGGGGGAGTTCGGCCGGTCGCCGAAAGTCAACGGCGGCGGCGGCCGCGACCACTGGAACTTCTGCTACGGCCTGCTCATGGCCGGCGGCGGCCTCAAGGGCGGTTATGTCCACGGCGCCAGCGACAAGATCGGCGCGCGGCCGAGCCGGCAGCCGGTGACGCCGGCGGACGTCATCGCCACGGCTTACGAGGTTCTCGGCGTGCCGCCGGATCTGGAAATGCAGGATCACCTGTCGCGGCCATTCGTGCTGGCGCCGTGGGGGTCGGCGATCCGCGAACTGATGGACTGACGCGAGGGCGCCGCAACGAGTTCGCCCCATGATCGCCAAGCTCGGCGCGGGGCGCAAGAACGGCCTGGTGGCCACTGTGGTGCAGCGGGTCGGTCTCCTCCGGGTTGGTTGTGCAGACGATGCGGCATGCGCATGAAGGGCCGACTGCGAGCGCACGGCAGTTCGCCAGCCTGTGGGAGCGCTGGCACGGGCCGGACGGCGACGTGGAATCGTGCTGCATCCGCACCACCGACGCCAACGACGTGGTGCGGCCGATCCACGACCGGATGCCCGTGATTCTAGACCCGCGGCATTTCGACGCATGGCTGGACCCGAAGCGGCAGGACGCGGCGGTCCTGGCCCCGCTCCTGCGGCCGTTCGCCGGCGAGCGGATGCGGCTCGCGTCGCCGAGGCTCTTCACCAGTCGCCGGCCGTCCGCCGCGAAACAACGAGCGGCGCCCCTTTCGACCGCTCGCCTCCTTGCAAAACCAATGGGCCGTGGCCACAGCTCAGAAAGGAAAACGCAATCGTGAGAATCCCTATTAGGCAGATCCCCCTTGCCCTCTACGCGGCTGTCGCGCCTCTAATCCTACCGGCCTCGTCGGCGCCCGCACGAGCCGACAGCCCCGTCGCCGTAAATGACGTCGCCTGGAAATCCCTCGGCACGAACGAAAACGATTCGATGCCGCTGGGCAACGGCGACATCGCGCTGAACGTCTGGACGGAACAGGGCGGCGACATCGTGCTGCTCATCGCCAAGGCTGATGCGTGGAGCGAGAACGGCCAAATGGTCAAGCTCGGCAGGGTGCGACTCAGCCTCGCGCCTAACCCATTCGCACATGCGGCCTCATTCACGCAGGCGCTGAAGTTGGAAAGCGGCGACGTGGAACTCCGCGCCGGCGACAATTCCGCCCGCATCTGGGTGGACGCGAATCAGCCGGCGATTCGCGTGGCGATTCAAACCGAAGCCCCCGTCGAGTTGAAGGCGACGTCCGAAGTCTGGCGGACCAAGGAAAAGAGCTTCGACAAGGGCGCCATCGGGAAAACCGACCTTGGTTTCTGGGAATGGGGCAGCAAGCCGGACGGACTGACGTTCGATCCGGACGCCATCCTGCCGGCGAAGGACAACCGGGTTTCATGGTGCCATTTCAACAAGCGCAGTCTTTACCCGCTCGTCTTCGAGCAAGAGCAGCTGAAATCGTTGCTGACCAAGTATCCCGATCCGCTTTTGCACCGCTGCTTCGGCGTCGCCATGAAAGGCGAGGGCCTGGTCACCAGTTCCGACCTGACCCTGAAGTCCTCGAACGGGTCGCGCTCGCAGGGGTTGGGCCTTTACGTGCTCACGCAGCAGGCCGATACTCCGGAGGCTTGGCGTGACGAACTCGATCGCAAAATCGCAGCCATTGACGCGGTGACGACAGGCGAAGCACGAAAGGCCCATGAGCGATGGTGGACGGATTTCTGGGATCGAAGCTGGATTCGCGTGTCCGGCACGCCGGAAGCTGAAAAGGTTTCCCAAGGCTACGTCATGCAGCGGTACATGACCGCATGCGCGGGTCGCGGCGCACAGCCGATCAAGTTCAACGGGTCGCTTTTCACGGTCGGGCATGACCTTCCGGAGGGCGCGATTCCCAAAGAGGCGAACCATGACGCGGATTACCGAAAGTGGGGCGCCTGCTACTGGAACCAGAACTGTCGCCACATCTACTGGCCGCTGATCGCTTCAGGGGACGACGACCTGCTCGCGCCGTGGTTCAATATGTACGTGAAGGCGTTGCCGCTGGCGCGGGATCGGACTCGCCTGTATTTCCATCATGACGGCGGCGCGTTCATCGAAACGATCTTTTTCTGGGGGCTGCCGAATGTGATGGATTACGGCTGGAACAATCCGGGGCCGGAACTGTCCAGCGGGTACATGCGTTACCACGTTCAAGGCGGCCTGGAAGTCCTGGCGCAGATGCTGGACTACTACGACAACGAGCAGGACGAGGAGTTTGCGAAAAGCTCCCTGCTGCCGATGGCCGACGCCGTCATCACCTTTTACGACCAGCACTGGAAGCGCGACCCCGATGGGAAGATTCGGATGAGCCCGTGGCAAGCCATTGAGACGTATCAGAAAACGGCGGTCAATCCGACGCCCGACGTCGCCGGCCTGAAGGCCGTCCTGCCCCGGCTGCTGGCGCTGCCGGACACGCTGACCAGCGAAGAGCAGCGCCGATTGTGGAAGAAGGTTTCCGACGACCTGCCCGCGATTCCGTTGGGCGCCACGGCGAACGGCAAGCTGCCGCCGAAGGGCGCGGGCGATCCGAACGGGAAGCGCACGATCCTTCCGGCGGAGCGCTATGACGAGAGCCGCAACACCGAGAATCCCGAGCTGTACGCCGTGTTCCCCTATCGGCTCTACGGCGTGGGCAAGCCGGATTTGCAGTTGGCCAAGGACGCCTTTGCCGCACGCCTGTTCCGGATCGAGAAATGCTGGGGCCAGGATGGGATGGACGCGGCGCTCCTGGGCCTGACCAAGGAAGCCAAGAGTGCAGCCGTCAAGGCATTCACTTCTTACGGCGACCAACGCTTCCGTTGGTTTTGGTCCAAGAACATGGACTGGATTCCGGACATGGACAACGGCGGCGGCGGCATGACCACGTTGCAATTTATGCTGATGCAATGCGACGGCCAACGCATCCAACTGCTGCCGGCCTGGCCGGAGGACTGGACCGCCGACTTCAAACTGCACGCCCCGTATCAGACGACGGTGGAAGGGCACGTCGAAGGCGGACGAATATCGAACCTGAAAGTCACCCCGCAAGCCCGAACGAAGGACGTCGTGATCTTGCCACAGCAATAACGGGCGCGTTTGCAGTTGCTGGTGGTCGGCCCATGAGACGCTCTGCGGTATGGAGCGAGTGAATGACCCAGGGTCATCGCATCACAAGGGGAGGGATGGTAGAGCTGGGCTTGCGGATGGGGCGGTTGTTGGGGGCCATCGGGGTCGGCAGCCCTGTCCCGAAATCGGAGGCCCTCTCCTATGGCACGGAAGCCCGCCGCCCTGCTGGACTGCTTCGCCGAGCTCGGCGACTTTCGGGTCGAGCGAACCAAGCTCGACCCGCTGGAGGGGAGGAACAGAGGAGAACGCGGAGGAGCCCATCGGTCCGTGGCCGTGGCAGGAGAGCGTGCGCGCTAAGGAGAACCAGGGAGAGAGAACACCCCAGTGCGCTCAACGAGTTGGCAGGTGGAAGGTTCCCTTGCAACTGACGCATCCAAAACCTGACGCATTCCGGGACGATCGGGCGATCTGGATGGTCCGTGCGACGGAGCCGGCAGACTTGGAAGCAGGGACAGATCCAAGAGCGTCAGCCACATCCCAGATATGCCATTCGACCTGACTGTCCTACTGCTGCAGGCCCATGATTTGCAGCTGGTGCTGCTGGATAATCTGCTGGTGCGCTTGCAGAATCTGCTGGCGCAGCCGTGTTTTGGAGGCCTATCGAGCGATTCCCGCCCCATAGGATAGCGGTTGGTCCTTGTTAGGAGGCTGCGTCCACGTGCTTCTTGGCTTGGCCCGGCTGTCTTTGGGGAAGTCGTTTTTGCCCCCCTCGTCAATGAACAGCCCCAAGCAGAGACTCTCCGGCCGCGTTTCTCCGGTTGCGCCGAACGCGGCCCCTACCGTCTTGTAGGCGTCGTCCCCCGCCTCGTCCCAAAAGATGCCGATGCCGTTGTACAGCGCGAAGCCCATGCAATTCCCCGGGCACTCATAGGTGTCGTTCCCCGTTGCATCGTGGAGCCAGGCGATGCTGTAATCATGGGCCGCCCCCTGACCCATGGTCAGCTTTGTGACGTACGTATCGTCGCCGGCCATGTCGCACAGCGCTCCGACGCCGTAGTGGGCCGCGCTCCCCTGGCAGTACCAGACGCCCTCATAGCTGTCGTCCCCCTCCAGGTCGATCAGCATCCCCAGCCCGTACCAGTAGCTGACCCCCTGCCCAAATACGCCGCACTGGTAGTGGTCGTCCCCCTTGCCATCGATCAGGATCCCCACGCCCCCGGCCAACGAGTTGCCCGCGCCGGGGTGGTCGCGCCGGCCGAAGGAGCACCCTTGGGCCAGGCTCGTGTTGTGTTTCATGTCCTGCGGCGACGGGTAGCGGATCTTCGTGTCGTCGGCCATGTACAGGTCGTTCCCCTCGCGGTCCACAAGGACGCCGCATCCCATCGTGCCGCCAAACCCCTGCGCCTCCTGAAAGCAGTGGTATTCGTCGTCTCCCTTGAGATCGCTCAGCACGCCGACGCCAAAGAAGGCTGCCCCTTGCCCGAGTCGGTCGATTTCGTACTTGTCTTTGCCGCTTCGGTCAAGGAGCATGCCGACGCCAAACGATGCCATGCCGCAAGCGAGGCGGTCGGCCTTGTAAACGTCGTCGCCCGCGAAATCGAGAAGGAAGCCGTATCCCAGGATGCCGGCGCCAAAGGCCGGCCCGTCCTTCGCTTCGTAAACGTCGTCGCCGGCGAGGTCCAGCAGCAGCGAGATGGGGTTGGCGGCCGACGTCGTCGCGCCCCCCGAAGCATAGCGATCGTTGCCGCCGGTGTCGATGATGAGCAGGTACGGGCCGGCGCCGTAGACATTGTCCTGGGCGCCGTTGAGAGAAATGGCCCCGATGGGCGTGTCCCAGGCAAACTCGAAGCGGTCGTTCGGCGGCTTCGCCAGCAGCGCTGCGGCCCGGTCCATCGCCTGGGCCAATTCCTGCCCGCCCTGGACCAGGGCCGTCAGGTCCACATCCCGCAGGAGCTTCAGCGTGTCCGCGTCCACCGTGTAATCCAGGGCGAGACCGCGCGCCCGGTCGTAGGCGGCTTGGAGTTTGTCCGGGCCGCCGATCTTGGCCAGCGCCTGGTTGCGCTTCTTCAGGGCGCCGGGCATTGCCTCCAGCAGCACGGCGGCAGCACGGGCCACCGCCGGCGGCACGGCCTTGATTCGGGCAGCCAGATCCTTCTTCTGCTCGGGAGTCAACGGCTTGTCGAGCGCGGCCTGTAGTTCGATGACGGCCTGACTAAGCGCCGCGTCCGCCGGCGGCTCTTTCAATTCCTCCGGCTGCGGGACCGCCGCCGCCGGCAACGGCTTGACGTCAATGAGCGGCGCGGCCGTCGCGATCAATCCCTCGAAGCTGTCCGCCGCCGCCAGGAAATCCTTGCCGGCTGCGCGCGCCGTCGGGTCGATTTGCCGCCAGTCGTCCCAGCAGCGCTGGAAGGTGTTCAGCCGGTATGGGCCGCCGTCGGTCCAACGCTTCGGATCGAGCTGCGCATTCGCCGGCGCCAATTTCACCTGTTCCAGGAGCGAATCCGCCCAGGGTGGGGTGTGGTCGCGGGGCGGCTCAGCAACGGTCAGCGCCGCGAAAAGGCCGAGACACACGATCAGTCCAGCCGCGAACCGGCCGAATCGAATCATGATGGCGCCCCTTTGGGCTATTCGTTGCTTCACTTTTTTTTTGCGCCGCATGGTAGTCGTACCCCCCTGGCGTCGACGCGCGCATCCATACCAGCCGCTCAGGGGCGCTTTAAAATCAGCCAGGGTTTGCGGGGACGGGTTTCATTCGATTCCCCTCAATGTAACGGCGAGCGGGTGCGCAGGAAAGGGCGGCGGCTTTTCATGGACCGCGTGCGGCTGGCTGTGAGTCCACGGAGCGACAACGAGCGCCCCTGCTCGCCGCGAGGACGCAGCCACGTCTGCCGCAGAAGGCCGGGGGCGTAAACATTCCTCCGAGCGGAGGGGCGCACTACCTGCTTTTTGGCGCGGCCGTTTAGAGCGTCCGGGCCCAGCGGCGCATTGGCTGGTTTTTCCTGACGCGGTTGGCGCCGCAAGCAACGAGCGGCAGTCGCGCGGTCGGTGGGGCACAAGTCGATTCCGGCCCGCCGGGCGTATCGTGTGCGAACATGGGCGAACCGGCGGCGCCTCCGGGGGGAGCCGGCGGATGGGCTCGACAGCCGCCGTGGGCCGTATGCGGCCGCCCTCGCTGGGTCCCGCGAGACTCGCCTGCCTCGCGCTCATTGAGGACCAGGACGCCTATATATGGCTTCTGCGATCGCTATTAATTGGTAGTTAAGGGCGTCCGCGGGCGGTTCACCTGGGGCCCTGTGCGTCCACGGGCGGCTCCAAGAACTCGCCGCCCACAAGCCGCAAAGTCAGACTCTGCTCCCGATTGGGAGCGTCCAGCAGAATGCGCGCCGTGTGGCAAGACCTCTACCACGGTGTCGCCGCGCGGCGCCTTAGA
>DATKHW010000232.1:0-4595 GCA_035546275.1 Gemmataceae bacterium | reverse complement strand
GAACGATGGTCGAAGCTGCAGCGGGCGGCGGCTTTCTTCGGCCTGGGGACATACTGGGGCGCCGCCCGACCGCAGAACGCGGACGGCCACATGCTGGGGCATGTCAAGGATCTGGGCGATCCGCATGCACCGCGGCTGTATCGGACCAACCAGCGCCAGGGCTACCACACCGACTCCTGCGACGTCGTCGCCCTGCTGTGTCTGAACACGGCGAAGTCGGGCGGCCTTTCCAGCCTCGTCAGTTCGACGACTCTCTTCAACGAGATTCGCCGGCGACGACCCGATTTGCTTCCCGCCTTGTTCGCTCCGATTGAAACGGATCGGCGCGGCGAAACGCCGGAAGGTCAAAAGCCGTACTTTTGCATTCCCGTTTTCAGCTGGTACGCCGGGCTGCTTTCCGCCATCTACCAGCGAAAATACATCAACGACGCCCGCCGGTTTCCTGGCGTCGCGCAGCTCACTCCGCAGCAAAAAGAAGCGCTCGACCTGCTTGACGCGCTGGTGGACGATCCGGCGCTTCATCTGCGCATGGAGTTCCAGCCCGGGGACGTGCAGTTCGTCCACAACCACACGCTGCTGCATGACCGAACGGCCTTCGAAGATTGGCCGGAGCCGGAGCGCAAACGTCATCTTTTGCGCTTGTGGTTGGCGCCGCAGGACGCGCGGCCGCTGCCGCCGGTGTTCGCTGAGCGCTACGGCAGCGTGACGCCGGGCCAGCGCGGCGGCGTGGTCGTCCCGGGCGCCCGGCGCACTGCGCCTCTCGATGTGATTTGAAGAGTACTTCTCAAGCGCCGCCCTTCGCGACGCCGTCTTCCCAGCCGTCCGGCTTTCCTGCCGCAGCCGGTTCATCCGCCACAACAGTGCGCCCCATTGACATGCCCAGCGTCCGCATCCGGTGCCGCAGCGTGCCGCGGCTGATGCCCAGCAGTTCGCTCGCCTGCTGCTGATGGCCGTGCGTATGCCGCAGGACCCGAGCGATCAGGATGCGCTCCACGGCGTTGTTTACCTCCTCGTACAATCGTCCGTGAGCCGTCGGCAGATTCGACTCGATGAATGCGGCCAAGTCAAAGGACGCAGGTTCCATAGTCGCGTTCTCCCCTGCTCCCGCGGACTGGGCGGCGACAGTGGACGGCGTCTCCACCAGATGCTCCGGCAGGAACTCCGGGAAAATGAGATGGCCCGAGGCGTTGAGCATGGCCTGCTTGACGACGCCGTGCAGCTCGCGGACGTTGCCTGGCCAGGAGTAGTTTTGCAAGACCTCCAGCGCCTCTGGGGCAAAGCCGCGCAGGTCCAGGTTCAGGTCGCGGTCGAAGCGGAACAGAAAGAAATGGGCCAACTCCGAAACGTCTTCCAGCCGCTCGCGCAGCGGCGGGACCCGAATCGATACGGCGCTGAGCCGGTAGTACAGGTCCTTGCGGAAGCGTCCCTCGCTGGTCAATTTCAGCAGGTCCTGATTGGTGGCGGCCAGCACACGCACGTCCGTTTGCACCGTCTCGTGGCCGCCGACGCGCTCGAAGTGCTGGTCCTGCAACACGCGCAGCATTTTGGCTTGGAGGGCCGGCGTCATGTCGCCGATCTCGTCGAGAAGCAGCGTGCCGCCGTGGCATTGCTCGAATTTGCCGACGCGACGACGATCGGCGCCGGTGAAGGCGCCTTTTTCGTACCCGAATAGCTCGCTTTCCAGCAAGGTCTCCGGGATGGCCGCGCAATTGACGGCCAGGAAGGGCCGACCGGCCCGCTTGCTGTGCTGATACAACGCCCGCGCCACTAGCTCCTTGCCGGTTCCGCTTTCTCCCAGAATCAGCACGTTCACGTCTTGCGGCGCCAGCCGGCCGACGGCCTTGCACATCTCCTGCATGACCGCGCTATGGCCCACAATGCGATCTTCGCGATCATCGGCCGGCAGAACGGCGGGGGTGCGCATGAGGCGGGTCGCCTCGAAGGCGCGTTCGACCACCTGGGTGAGCCGCTCCAGGTCCACGGGTTTGACGAGATAATCGAAGGCGCCGCCCTTCATCGCCTCGATGGCCGTTTCCGTGGTGCCATGCGCGGTGATGAAAACAACCGGCCGCCGCGGGTCCTGCGCGTGGATTTCACGGAAAACGTCGAGGCCGCCGCGGTCGGGCAGCTGCAGATCGAGGAGGATCGCGTCCGGGTTCTGGTCGCGGAACAGGGCCAGTCCTTCCGCCGCCGTCGCCGCTGTTAGAACGTTCACGCCCTCCGCTCCGAAAACGCGGCGGAACGAGTAGCGGACGCTCTCCTCATCGTCAATGACTAACAGGGTCGCCATTGAGGTCTCCCACAGGCGTCCCCCTCACCCTACCCTCTCCCACCGATGGGGGAGAGGGTAGGGTGAGGGGGCGGCAAGGTGACGACGAATGAAGCGCCGCCTTCGGTCCGGTTTTCGGCCGCAATGTCGCCGCCGTGTTCCTTTAGGATGCGACTGGACAGCGACAGCCCTAGCCCCGTTCCGGTCGGTTTGGTAGTGGCGAACGGCGTGAAAAGTCGGCCGGCTATTTCCGGCGGAATGCCAGCCCCTGTATCACGAATCGCAAGTCGCGCCCCGCCGTTGGGCGCGGTCCCCAGCTCGACCTCCAACCGGCCGCCCTGTGGCATGGCGTCGAGGGCGTTTAGGAACAGGTTGACGAGAACGGTGCCGAACTGGCCCTGGTCCACGTAGCCGACGACCGGACGATCGGGGACGCGGACGACGACTTCGACGCGCTGCTGCTCCGCTCGCCCACGGATAAGATCGCGGGCCTGGGCCACAGCCTCGCGCAAGTCGCACCGCCCCGGCCGCGGCGCCGGCAACCGGGCGAAATCGAGGAAGCCTTGCACAGTCTGCTCCAAGCGGGCGACCTCGCGGTGAATGACTCGCAGGTCCTCTGCGTTCAGCGGCGTTGGGTTGCGCGGCCGGAGCGCTGCCTCCACCAGCATTTTAATCCCCGTGAGCGGGTTGCGCACCTCATGGGCGACGCTCGCTCCTAACTGGCCCAGCGCCGCGAGCTGATCGGCCCGCAGCAGATCGCGCTGATGCTGCTGAACGCGCTCCACCACTTGCTCGACGCGCTGGGCCAAGGTCTGCATCTGGCGGTCCAGCGTCTGCAAATCGTCGTTGGCCGCCACCTGGACGGCAGGCATGTCATGATCCAGGCGCCGGCCCATGTCTTGCACGCGCACGCTCAGCGCGTAGACCGATTTGCTGAAGCCCCGGGCCACGCCATAGCCAGCGATCAATCCACCGATCGGACCGGCCAAGCCCAGGACCAGCATCGCCCAGCTGGCCTGCTGGCTCACGCTTCGACTCTGTTGCGCCGTCGTCTCCATCTGCTCCTTGTTGGCACGAATGAGGGCCTCGCACGGATCGACCACAAGTGAGATTGGGTGCGAAGCGACGAGACGGCGGAGATCGGCCGGTGTCCGATTCGGCACGGCGTCGGCCCGCAGCAAGGCCTGATCCTTCTTGTATTGCTCGTAAGCGTCGTCGATGGCACGGACGCATTGGCGTTCCTTGTCCGTGTTGCTGGCTTGGCCGGCCACATCCAGCGCCTCCTTGAAGTTCTGCTGGTCCGTCTGAATGGTCTTTAGGTCCTCGTCGGGTTTTGGGTCCAGCAAGTAGAGCATATTGTGATGCCGCAGCTGGCGGACGCGGATTTCCAGCTCCTGCGCGGCCTGGAGGCTGGCGACGTTCTGGGACAGGATGCTGGCCAGGTTCGACTGCAGATGCCGGATGTAGCCGATGCTGACCAGACATGCGGCGAGCAGGAGGACGCCGATTACCACGGCGGGCGCCGTGACGCGCGCAAGCATTTTGGGGTTCAACCCGCACCTCCTGGCCCTCATCGGCCCTTGCATGTTCGGAGCGCCGTTTCCTATGCGATTCAAGACAGGGATAGTCTCTCCGATGGAGTTCGCAAGAACAATGCCGCAGGCCGGGCGGTTTTGCCCATCTCTCCTCCGGGCAGGCGGTGCGGCCAAGGTCCCGCTGCAAGTCGTTTACTGGAAAAAGGATGTGAATAACCATCGCCCTCTAAGATGCTATGCGGAATGGCTCCGCTGCTCGCGGGACCCGGCCGCCTCCGGCGCCCGGCATGGTCAAGAAGCGACCCCCTCGGAGAATGTTTGTCCACAGGCCCTGTCCGCAAAATTCGCCTACGGCACGAGCACCACTTTGCCGCATCCGCCGGTGTGCATCAGCTCAAAACCCTTCTCGAATTGCGCCAGCGGAAACTGGTGCGTCACAATCGGCCGGATGTCCAAACCGGCCCGGAACAGGCCGGCCAGGCGATACCAGGTTTCAAACAGCCGTCGGCCCGTGACGCCCTGCACGCGGAGGCCCTTGAAGATCACGTCATTGGCCAAGTCCAGCGGGATGGGGGCGTTTGGAATGCCGAAGAGGGCCACGCGGCCGGCGTTCTTGACGGCCCGGAAGCAAAGCCGAACGGCCGCCGGATGGCCGGACATCTCCAACGCGCTGTCCACCCCCTCGCCGCCGGTGTGGTCGAGGATCACCGTTTCGGCGTCCGGACCGGGAGCGAAGGCGTGGTCGGCGCCGACTTGCCGGGCCAGCGCCAGCCGATATGGGCTGACATCCG
>DATKHW010000231.1:0-8152 GCA_035546275.1 Gemmataceae bacterium | reverse complement strand
CGAGCCGTACGTCAAGGTCGGCGGCAAGGTGACGCCGACCACGGTCGTCGGCCTGATCGAGGCCATGAAACTGTACAACGACGTCCAGGCGGGCTGCTCCGGCGTGATCGCCGAGATCGCGGTCGAGAACCAGCAGCCCGTCGAGTATGGGCAGGTGCTGTTCCGGGTCGATCCCACGGCGTAGTCATTCGTCATTCGTCATTCGTCATTCGTGCGTAACCGCAAGCGGAATTGTCTTCGCCACGGACGAATGACGAATGACGAATGACGAATGACGAATGACTACGAACCATGTTCCATCGCATCCTGGTCGCCAATCGCGGTGAGATCGCCCTGCGCGTGATCCGCGCCTGCAAGGAGCTGGGCGTCCAGGTCGTGGCCGTCTATAGCGAGGCCGACCGCGAGGCGCCGTACCTGGCGCTGGCCGACGAGGCGATCTGCATCGGCCCCGCGCCGGCCAATAAAAGTTATCTGGATATTCCGCAAATCCTCCGCGCCGCCGAGCTGGCCGACGTGCAGGCCATCCATCCGGGCTATGGTTTCCTCTCCGAAAACGCCAAATTCGCCGAGCAGTGCCGCGACTGCAAGATCGAATTCATCGGTCCGCCGCACGAGGCCATGCACCAGCTCGGCAACAAGGACCAGGCCCGCAAGCTCGCCAAGAAGGCCGGCGTTCCCGTCGTGCCCGGCAGCGACGGCTTGATTCAGAACGAGGACGAGGCGTTGCGCTTCGCCAAGGCCGTGGGCTTTCCCGTCCTCATCAAGGCGGCCGCCGGCGGCGGCGGCCGGGGCATGCGCGTGGCCCGCGACGAAGCCACGCTCAAGTCCGGCCTCAGCGCGGCTCGCCGTGAAGCCGAGAGCGCCTTCAAGGACGGCAGCGTCTACCTGGAGCGCTACATCGATCGGCCGCGCCACGTCGAGGTGCAGCTGTTCGGCGACCGCCAGGGCAACGTCGTCCACCTCTGGGAGCGTGAATGTTCCTTGCAGCGACGCCACCAGAAGCTCGTGGAGGAATCGCCGGCGCCGAACCTGCCCGACGCCGTGCGGAAGGACATCTGCGCCTCTGCGGTGCGTCTGGCCAAGACGGCCGGCTACCAGAACGCCGGAACCTGTGAGTTCCTCGTCGATGCGCAGAATCGGTTCTTTTTCATTGAGGTGAACGCCCGCATTCAGGTGGAGCATCCGGTGACGGAGCTGGTGACGGGCCTCGACTTGGTGAAGGAACAAATTCGCGTCGCGGCCGGCGAACCGCTGTCGTTCCGTCAAGAGGACGTGATCCACCACGGCGCCGCGATGGAGTGCCGCATCAACGCCGAGGACCCTGACGCCGACTTTCGGCCCTCGCCGGGCCTGGTGGCGCGCTGGCAGCCGCCGGGCGGCCCCGGCGTGCGTCTCGATACCCATGTAACGACCGGCTACCGCATCCCGCCGAACTACGATTCGCTGATCGCCAAGCTGCTGGTGTGGCGGCCGACGCGCGCGGAGGCCCTGGCGACGATGCGCCGGGCTTTGGCCGAGTTCGGCGTGGGCGGCGTCAAGACGACGATCCCGCGTCTGCGGGAAATCTTCGATCATCCCGACTTCATCGCAGGCAAGGTGGATACCACGTTCATCGAACGCACCTGGGCGAGCGGCCGAGCGTAAGCCGGCCGGTGGGTGGACCTCCGCCGCTCTCGATGCGGCTACGGCACGCCATCCGTACCGAGACAAATCGTTTGCCCCCGGCCTCAGCGCCAAGTATCCTCTTGCGAGCCGCCCAAATCTCACGAGGAAGACGCCATGACTCGACGGACCCTGATCGCTTCCGCATTGGCCGTGGTGTTGCTCCTGCCCACGGCCCGGCTCCGCGCCGACGACGTCAAGACCGGCCTGAAGACCATCGTGACCGTCGCGATGCTCAAGAACGGCAAGCCGACGGACGGCTCGCCGGCGGCGGGAGTCGCCGTCCACATCTACACGGAGAACGGCGACAAGCCTTTGGCGGAGGGCAAGACGGACGACAAGGGGATATTTCTCGCCGCCGTGCTCGCGGGCAAATACCGCGTGGAAGTGGACCCCCCGCCGGGCGCGACGAAGCTCCCGGCGGCGAAAGTGCCGGTGCTCGACAACGACATCATGGAGCTGAATGTGAAGTTCATCGTCCCGTCTCGCTGAGGCCGTCCCGCAGCCGTGGAGGCTGTTTCAATCCCGCCCCCCGCCGGGCGGCTGGCGAATCCGAGAGGGGGTTTACGATGGCGGAAAACGTGGTGATCGGCCCGATGCTGACCGCCAGCGGCTTCCGGAGCTGGTACTGGGCGTGCCGCGCGACCCACCTCGTCGCCGTTCCGGCGGGCTTCTGGGCCGCCGTCGCCGCCGCGATGCCGGGGGCTTACGGCGGCTTGGCCGAAATGCCGGGGCGCGTCAAGGGCAATAAGCTCACCACCCGTCTGGCCGCCGCCTCCGAGGAGGAACTGGCGGCCACGGCCGGCGCCGTCGTTTACCAGACGGCGGACCTGGCCTCCATCGCCTGCAAGCGGGTGGTTTTCGGGACGAACCCGGACTTCATCGTGAGCACGAAGGCGGGGCGCAGCCAGAAGTACGGCCTGGCGCATCCGCTGAACTTCGACGCCGTGGTGAATGCGCTACGGGAGTGCTGCGGGGATCTGGTGCAGCAGCCATAGGTTCCGCTGGGTCCACTCTTGCCTGCCACGCCGACGACCAGTGGCCGTTGCCGCGCCTGCGCGTACACTGAGTGTGGTGATGCACACGCCTCAATGACGAGGGTTGGCTTTCCCGGCCCAGGCTGGGAAGGGAACCCTACCCATGTCCGAAAAAACGATCTTGATTGTGGAGGACAACGAAGTCCAGCGCGAAGGGCTTGCCGTCGTGCTGCGCAAAGAGGGCTACAACGCCGTCTCCGCCATGTGCGGCGACGAGGCCGTCGGCATTGTGGAGCGCGTCGTCCGACCGGACCTCATCCTGCTCGACATGATGATCCCGTCGCCGGACGGCTGGCGCTTCATGGCCATGCGGAAGGACAACCCCGCCTTGGCGGCCGCGCCGGTGGTCATCGTGACCGCGCTCGGCGTCGCCAGCCCGGAGTGGGCGGAGTCCCTCGGCGCGTGCGGCCTGATCCGCAAGCCGGTGGAGACCGCGCATCTGCTGGCGGAAGTGCGGCGGCGGCTGGGCGATGAACCGCCGGCATGACGCCGCGGACTGCACGAACCCAAACGCCGCCCGATTCGTAAGGCGCGGCGGCGGGGATTTTCTGCACATACGCATGAACAAATCGGCGGAGCAGTTCATGGCGCCGCCTGATGCACCCCTCTTGTCCCTTGACCTCTGTGGCTCCCCGAGCGGTCCGCGGCGGAATCCCCTTGCGGGCCGGGAGGCGGCGGGTAGGGTGGGCGGACGTGGCGCTGAGAGATCACCATTGGTTCGGCGAAGCAAACAGGAGGGGTCCATGAGCGCGGGTGCGGCGGCAGCGCTGGCAGCGGCGGCAGCGGCCACGGAGGCGATTAAGGCGTCGGGCGTGATCGTCCACGTCAAACCGGACGAATTTCTCGGCATCCTCCGGCGGCAACCGGGGTCGCTCGTGGTTCACGCGACCACCTGGTTGTTCGGCAATCAGTACTTGACGAGCTACAAGGGGCTGGCCTTCTTCACCAAGTCGCCCGCCCCATTGGACCTGCCTGCGGGCACGGAACTGGTGCGGGCCAAGTCGATCTGGGTACCGGGGTAGCGCCGACCTTGCACCGATCGGAACGTCTGCCAAAAGGGCCATTTTTGTGCAGGCGCGTCAATTTCCTGAAAGACAACTTTAGAGACAGCTCATAGGTCAATTCAGGGCCTGGTTGATTACGCCGCAGGGTGAGGCGGAATGCGACAAGCGGTTGTGGCGAAACGACGCAACCGGCGCGACTTCGGCAACGCCGGTACAATCGGCGCAGCCGGATTGACATGCCGCAAGTCTTTTGCAGAAAACGAGTTGAGAATAATCTGCGAATGGAAAACGCACTTTGGCGCGCCGCGTGCGTTACAAGAAAAACACGGCCGGGTGGTTGCGAGTCCCATCCGACCGCGTGCTTGACACTCCTCCCATCCTCCTCCCACACGGGGCACGGGGTCCGGCTGGTTTGCGAGTCCCAGCCAGGCCCCGTGCCGCCACCTCTTTCACCCCCAAGACACCGATCATTCCTCCGCAGCCGGTTTCCGCCGCGACGCCTTGCGCTGCGCCTGCTGCCGTTTGGCGGCCATGCGCCGCTCCTTCGACCCGCGCGACGGCTTCGTCGGTCGGCGCGCCTTCGGTGCAGCGAGCGCATCGAGAATCATCTCCCGCAACCGGGCGCGGCAATCTTCGATGTTCTTCGCCTGATCGCGGAACCGCTGGCCCTGGATGACGAGTTCGCCTTCGGTGGTGATGCGCCGCCGCTGCCGGGCGCGCAGGCGCTCGCGCACGTCGTCCGGTAGAGATGTGTTGACGCCGAGGTTCCAGTGCAGGACGGCCTTGCTCGCCACTTTGTTGACGTTCTGGCCGCCCGGCCCGCCGGAGCGGGCGAAGCTGAAAAGCAGCTCCCTGTCGGGAACCTGGATGGCGTCGGTGATTTCCATGAGGCGATTGTAGCGGGCCGGCTCAGCCTTGCGAACCCGCAGCAATCCGGCCGTCGCCTTCACCGTCGGCCGCGAACGGATCGCCGTGCAGCACCGATTCCCCGTCCGGCGACGGCTCCGGCGGATGTCCGTTCAGGACGACGGTCTCCGGCGGCGCCGTCCGGCGGCCAGTCAGGCCGCGCACCACGTAGAAGAACACCGGCGTCAGGAAAATGCCGAAGAGCGTTACGCCCAGCATTCCGGCGAAGACCGCCGTGCCCAGCGTCCGACGCATCTCGGCGCCGGCGCCGCCGGCGACCACCAGCGGCGCCACTCCCATGATGAACGCAAACGACGTCATGATGATCGGCCGCAACCGCACCCGCGCCGCATCCACCGTCGCCTGGAACACGGAGGCGCCGTCCCGCTGCCGATCGCGGGCGAATTCGACAATCAAGATCGCGTTCTTGCTCGCCAGGCCGACCAGCACCACGAAGCCGACCTGCACGAAAATGTTCAGGTCCATCGACATGATCCAGACGCCGGCGATCGCACACAAAAGGCACATCGGCACGACGAGGATCACCGACAGCGGCAGCGTCCAGCTTTCGTAGAGGGCCGCCAGCACCAGGAACACCAGCACCACCGCTCCGACGAAGGCCGTGAACGGATTTTGCAGCAGATCGCGCAGCGAATCCGTCCGCGTCGCCTCCTTCTGCATGTACGTCAGCTCGGTCCATTCATACGTCATGTTGCGCGGCAGCTGCCGGCCGGCGATCTGCTCCATCGTGCTGATGACGGTCCCGGTGCTGACGCTCGGAAGGACCAAGCCGTTGATGGCCGTGGCCGTGTTCATGTTGTAGCGCAGGACGAACACCGGCCCCACGTCGTCGCGCACCGTCGCCACCGATCCCAGCGGCACCATGTCGCCGGACGCGTTCCGCACCTTGAACTGCTTCACCACCTCGGCGTTGATGCGATACGGAGCGTCGGCCTGGACGTTCACCTGCCACGTTCGGCCGAACTTGTTGAAATCGTTGACGTAATACGACCCTAAAAAGGCCTGCAAAGTGGCGAAAACGTCGTTGAGGTCCACCTTCATCGTCTTGCATTTGACGCGATCCACGTCCACGAAAAGCTGCGGCGTCTGAGCGCGAAAGCTGCTGAACAGGCCGACGAAGCCCGGCGCCTGGCTGCCGGCCGCGCACAGTTTGGCCGTCGCTGCTTCCATCTGCTTCAGGTCGGCGCCGCCCGTCCCCTCCAGCATCAGGCGGAAGCCGCCGGCGTTGCCCAGGCCGTCCACCGCCGCCGCCCCGAAGACCAGGAGCTGCGCGCCCTTGATTTCTGCGCCCATCTTGGCGCGAAGCTTGGCGGCGATCGCTTCGGAATACAACTCCGGAGACCGGCGATCGTGGAAGGGTTTCAGCACCACGAACAGCGAGCCGAAGTTGGAGCTGACGCCGTTCATCACGAAGGATTGGCCGGGAATGTCCACGGTGTGCGCGACGCCTGGCTCGGCGGCGGCGATCTTCTGGATGCGGTCCATGATCTCCACCGTCCGCTCCTGCGACGCCGAATCGGGCAGCTGGATGTTGACGATCAGATAGCCCTTGTCCTGGCTGGGAATGAAGCCGCCAGGGACGAGGAAGAAGCCGCCGATCATGGCGCCGATCAGGAGGAGATAGAGCAGCAGCACGGCGGCGCTGAGGCGGAGGTTCCATCCCACTAGACGGGCATAGAAGCGGGTGGCCGCGTCGAAGAGCCAGTTGAAGCCGCGGAAGAATTGGGCCAGCGCCCAGTTGACCGGGCGGATGACAAGCCAGCCAAGCGGGGCGCCGATCACGGCGCCGGGGAGGAAGAGGGCCGCGTAAAGCGCCCATGTCAGCACCGCCTGGCGCAGACTGCCGGGATCGCCGAGGGGATTTTCGTTTTCGCCGTCCAGGCCGAGCCATCGGGCGGCGATCGGCCACAACACAAAGAACGACGCCGCTCCGCCGGCCAGGCCGAAGAACCACCACGGCAGGGCTTCCCGCCCGTCCCCCTCACCCCCAACCCCTCTCCCCCCAGAGGAAAGGGGTTGGGGGTGAACGGCATGCCGGCGCCCGCCGAAGATAGCCGCCGCCCGCGCCGGCGTCAGCGTCATGGCGTTCAGGGCCGAGATCATCATCGACGCCGAGATCGTCAGCGCGAACTGCCGGTAGAACTGCCCGGTGATGCCGCCGAGGAACGCGCTGGGGATGAACACCGACGACAGCACCAGCGTGATGGCCAGGATCGGCCCCGTGATTTCGTCCATCGCCTTGATGGTCGCGTCCCGAACCGACAGGCCGCGCGCCAGCCAGCGCTCGATGTTCTCCAGCACCACGATGGCGTCATCGACCACAATACCGATCGCTAACACCAGGCCGAACAGCGTCAGGTTGTTGAGCGTGAACCCCAAAAGCCGCATCACGGTGAAGGTGCCGACGAGCGACACGACCACGTCGATCAGCGGCAGCATCACCGCTTTCCAATCCTGCAAGAAGAGCAGCACCACGACCGCCACGAGAAGCACGGCGATGACCAAGGTTTTGAAGACCTCATCGACCGACTCACGGATAAACGGCGTGGTGTCGTAGACGATGGCATACTTCAGCCCTTGCGGGAAACGGCTCCCCAAGCCGCGCATCGCCGTGCGGAGGCGGTCGGCGGTGTCCAGGGCGTTGGCCGTGGGCAGCTGGAAGGCGGCCAGGCCGACTGAAGGCTTGGCGTCCATGCGGCACAACGTGTCCATGCTGCGGGCGCCCAGCTCTGATCGGCTCACGTCGCGGAGGTACGTCACCTGGCCGTCGGCGCCGGTCTTGACCACGATGGAGTCGAACTGCTTCGGGTCGGACAGCCGGCCCTGCGTAGTCATCGTGTACTGGAAATCCAGCCCCGCCGGCGCCGGCTGTTGGCCGATCTGCCCGGCCGCCACCTGGATATTCTGCTCCTTCAGGGCGTTGATCACATCCACGGCTGTCAGGTTGCGCGACGCCAACCGGTCCGGGTCGAGCCAGACGCGCATGCTGTAGTCCTGCTGACCGAACTCCAGCACGTCGCCGACGCCGTCCACGCGGGCCAGGACGTCCTTGACCTGGATCGTGGCGTAATTACTGAGATAAAGCTGACTGTAATAGGGCTTATGCGTGGCCGGGTCCTCGTCGGAGTAGAGGTTGACGACGAGGAGGATGCTGGGCGACTGCTTCTTGACCGTGACGCCGGTCTGCTTGACGACGTCCGGCAGAGACGGCAGGGCCTGCTGGACGCGGTTCTGGACGAGGACCTGGGCCGCGTCGAGATCGACGCCGAGCTTGAAGGTGACGGTGAGGCTGTACGAGCCGTCGTTGTTGCTCTGCGACGACATGTACATCATGTTTTCGACGCCGTTGATCTGCTGCTCGATGGGCGCGGCCACCGTGTCGGCGACGACCTGCGCGTTGGCGCCGGGGTACTGGCAGGCGACGTTGATGGTCGGCGGCGTGATGTCCGGATACTGCGCGATCGGCAAGCCCAGGAGCGCCATGAGCCCAACGAGGACGATGACGATGGAGATCACCCAAGC
>DATKHW010000230.1:0-5575 GCA_035546275.1 Gemmataceae bacterium | reverse complement strand
CCTGATTCAGAATCAGGGGGCTTACGCCCCCCGCTCGCCAGCAGCACATTCCCCGGCTTCAAGTCGCGATGCACCACCCCGCGCAGATGGGCATAGTGCATCGCCCGCGCCAGCGTCTCGATCAGGGCGGCGGCTTCTCGCGGCGTCGGCCGCTGCTTCTTGAGCTGGTCGGCGAGCGCGCCGCCGTCGCAAAACTCCAGCGAGAAGAACGGCTGCCCGCGCACCTCGCCGGCCTCATAAAGCTGGACGACGTGTGGATGCTGCAGGCGCCCCACGGCCTCCGTCTCGATCTGGAAGCGCAATCGTTCCGTGGGACTGGCGTTCTCGACGGCTCGGATCATCTTGAGGGCGACGAGGCGGTTGGCCTGGAGCTGCCGCGCCCGGTAAACGACCCCCATGCCGCCGTGGCCGCAGATCCCGAGGATCTCGTAGCCGGGCACGTGGGGGTATTCCAGATGCTCGTCCGGCAGGCCGGTGGAGACGGCCGCCGTGTTGCGCGTCCGTATGGCCGGCGCGGCGTCGGGCGCGGGAGGGGAACGGTCGGCGGAAGGGGTCTCGTCCATGGGGCGCCTCGGAGCGGTCGGGTGGAAATCGCCGCCTCTGTTATACTCCCCAGCCCGTCTCGCCTCCAGGACCAACCGAGCCGAGGGCAGTCGCCAGGGCGCACACGTCGCTGAAAAAAAATCCACTGCGGGCTTGACACGGCCCAGCGCCGCGATTATATTCAACCAAGTGGTTGAACATCTAACCGAGCCTCTGAGCCGTGTTTTCTTCGCACTGTCCGACCCCACGCGCCGGGCCATCCTGGCACGGATCGGCGGCGGCGAGGCCACGGTCACGGCCATCGCCGCCCCGTTCGCCCTGACTCTGGCCGCCGTCTCCAAGCACATCCGCGTGCTGGAACAGGCCGGGTTGCTGCACCGCAGCAAGCAGGGCCGCAAATATCATCTGCGCCTGATCGCGGACCCGCTGCGGGACGCCGCCGACTGGGTCGAGGGCTTCCGCAAGTTCTGGACGGAGCATCTCGACTCCGTCAAGGAGATCGCGGAGCGCAAGGCGCGGGAACGGGCCAATCCGAAAAACCGTCACGACCAGGAGACCCATTCATGACGACCGCCGAAGCGACGCAGACCCTTCAGACGCTGCACGTTCAGAAGGAGGTGCGGATCGCCGCGCCCATCGATGTGGTGTTCGAGACGATCGTGGAGTCGCCCGGCTTTCCGGGCAGTCTGTCGCTGAAGATGGAGCCGCGGCCCGGCGGCCGATGGTACCGCGACCTCGGCGGCGACGCCGGCCACCTGTGGGGCCACGTGCAGGTCATCAAGCCGCCGAAGCTCCTGGAGATCTGCGGCCCGATGTTCATGTCCTACCCGGTGGCGTCGCACCTGCAATACCGGCTGACGGAAGACGGCGACGGCACGAAGCTGACGCTGACGCACCAGGCGATCGGCCTGATTACGCCCGAACACATGACGGGCGTACACAAGGGCTGGGCGGAGGTCACAGCCGGCATTCAGGCGGCCGCGGAAGCGAAGCGCGCCAAGCGATGAAGATACCAAATCTCTTTTGATGGAACATAGCGTTAAAACCGGCGTTTCGTGGGAACTGTGTTCCCGCATTCCATAACCCCGATGATCGGAGGTCGAGCATGAAGATCCAGACCCTGGCGCCTGTCCTTGCCGCCGCGCTGGCGTTCGCCGCCGTCGCGCACGCCGACGACAAGAAGTCGTCGCCGAGCGGCGACCGCTTCGAGCAATTCAAGCAGCTGGCCGGCGACTGGGTGGGCACGGCCAGCGGGCACGGACCGGACGAGAAGGACGTGCACGTCCAGTTCAAGGTGACGGCCGGCGGCAGCGCGGTCGTCGAGACGGAGTTTCCGGGCACGGAGCACGAAATGGTCACGGTCATCACCCAGGACGGCGACGACCTGTCTCTGACGCACTACTGCATGTTGGGGAATCAGCCGCACATGAAGACCGCCGCCAAGGGGGCGACCGACAAGATCCCCTTCCAGTTCGTGAGCGTCGGCAACGCGAACCCGGATAAGGATATGTTCATGCACGACGTGACGTACACGTTCGTGGACAAGGACACGCTCAAGGCGGAGTGGTCGCACTGCCACGACGGCAAGGTGCAGGGGACGGTGGTGATTGAGCTGAAGCGAAAGAAGTGACGGAACCACCCGCCCTTTCCATGTTCGCTCCCCGGCCCCACAATAGCTGAACCAGGGGCCGGGGAGTTTTTCTTTCATGAGCAAGGAATCCGACCTGCGCCGCGTCCTCGATTGCGGCGTCGTCGCCGTCGTGCGGGCGCCGGAGGGGCCGCTGCTCGTCGAGGTCGCGCGGGCGCTGGCCGACGGCGGCATCGACGTCGTCGAAATCACCATGTCCGTGCCCGATGCGCTCGACGTGCTGCGGCAGGTCCGCCGCGCCCTCGGCGACCGCCTCCTCCTCGGCGCCGGCACCATTCTCGACCCGGAAACCGCCCGCGCCGCCCTCCTCGCCGGGGCCGAGTATCTCGTCGCGCCGACCGTGAACCTTGACGTGATTCGCCTCTGTCAGCGGTACGATAAGTTGGTCATGCCGGGGGCGTTCACGCCGACCGAGATTCTGGCCGCGTGGGAGGCGGGGGCGGACATCGTCAAGGTTTTCCCCGCCGACGTGCTGGGGCCGGCCTTTTTCCAGGCGATGCGCGGGCCGCTGCCGCAAATCCGCCTCATGCCGACCGGCGGCGTGGACCTGACCACGGCCGGCGACTTCCTGCGGGCCGGCGCCTGCTGTCTCGGCGTCGGCGGACACCTCGTCGATCCCAAGACCGTGGCCGCCCGCGACTTCGACCGCATCCGCGACCTGGCCCGCAAGTACGCCGCGATCGTTTCCGATTTCCGCCAAAAGAAGACCGGGTAAATCCGATGCCTTACGACGTCGTCACGTTCGGCGAGGCGATGGTCCGCCTCAGTCCGCCGAATTTCCGCCGCCTGGAACAGACGCGCAGCCTCGACGTGCAAGTCGGCGGCGCCGAGCTGAACGCCGCCGTCGGCCTGGCCCGGCTCGGTCGATCCGCGGCCTGGGTTTCGCGGCTGACCACCAACCCTCTCGGCCGGCTCATTGCGAACCATGCCCGCGAGGCCGGCGTCTCGACGGACCACGTCCTGTGGACGCCGGACGACCGCGTCGGCCTTTATTTCGTGGAATTCGGCGCCGCCCCGCGGGCCAGCGGCGTCCTCTACGACCGCAAGGACGCGGCCGTCGCCCACATCCGGCCGGGCATGGTTCCGTGGGCCGACGTGCTCCGCGGCGCCAAGTGGTTCCACACCAGCGGCATCACGCCGGCCCTTAGCCCGACCGCCGCCGAGGCGACGGCGGAAGCGCTGCGGGCGGCGAAGGCGGCGGGAGTCGGCGTCAGCATCGATCTCAATTATCGGGGGAAGCTGTGGTCGCAGGCCGAGGCGAACCGCTGCATGACCGAGCTGATGCGCTTCTGCGACGTGCTGATTACCACCGAAGAGGACGCCGAAAAGGTGCTGGGCGTGATCGGCAAGGACCACGAGGACACGGCCGTCCAGCTGACCCGCCGATTTCCGCTGCGGGCGGCGGCGATCACCATCCGCGACAATCCACTGGTGTGGAAGAACCAGTGGACGGCCGTCGCCTGCCGGGAGGGCCGCGTTCTCAAGACGCGGACTTACGAGGTGGAAATCGTGGACCGCGTCGGCGCCGGCGACTCGTTCGCGGCGGGGCTGATCCACGGTCTGCTCGACGGCGATCTGCAAAAGGGCCTCGACTGGGGCGTCGCCGCCAGCGCGCTGAAGCACACGCTGCCCGGCGATTTCGCATGGATCACGCCTTCGGAGGTCGAGAATCTCTTGAAGGGCGAGGGGCTGCGCATCAGTCGGTGAAAGGCGGCGCCAAATGTTCCTATCCCGCGAACAATCTCGGGCGCTCGACAAGCGCCTGATCGACGACATCGGCGTCCCCGGCGTGGTGCTGATGGAGAACGCCGGCCGCGGTACGGCGGAATTGCTGCTGCGGTTGGGGGCGCGGGGGCCGGTCGTCGTCTGCTGCGGCAAGGGCAACAACGGCGGCGACGGCTTCGTGATCGCCCGCTGGCTGGACAACGCCGGCGTTCCGGTGCGCGTGCTGCTCTTCGCTCAACCGGAAGAACTGACCGGCGACGCCGCGATCATGCACCGCATCCTCGCCCGCAGCGGCCCGCCCATCGACGCGCGGCCCGGCAAGGATGTGGATGCGGCGGCGCTGCGGGACGAGCTGGCGAAGGCCGAGTGGCTGGTGGACGCGCTGTTCGGCAGCGGACTGCAAGGGCCGGTGCGGCCGCCGTTCGACCGGATCATCGAGGCGATCAACGCCAGCGGCGCCCGCGTCCTGGCCGTGGACATTCCGTCGGGGCTGGACGCGGACAAAGGAGAGCCGATGGGTCCGACGATCCGGGCGCTGCATACGGCGACCATTGCGGCGATGAAGCAAGGCTTCGCCCGGCCGGAAGCGGCGGCGTGGCTGGGACAGGTCCACGTCATCGACATGGGAGCGCCGCGGCGGGCAGTGGAGGCGGCGGGAAAATGACGCGGAAGAAGTCTAAACCCGCTACAGTGTATATTATTGCTGGCCCCAACGGGGCGGGAAAGACGACGTTCGCGTCGGAATTCCTGCCGGGCTTCGTGCGATGCCGGGAGTTTCTGAACGCGGACCTGATCGCGGCTGGGCTGTCTCCCTTCGCCCCGGAAACGCAAAACGTGCGGGCCGGTCGGTTGCTGCTGGAACGAATCCGCGAGCTGGCCAAGGAGCGGGCCGATTTCGGCTTCGAGACGACCCTTTCGGGGCGCACCTATGTCAAGGTTCTCGGCGACATGAAAGCCAGCGGCTACCGCGTCGTGCTGTTTTTCCTGTGGCTGCCGAGCGCGGAGATGGCCGTGGGCCGCGTCGAAAACCGGGTGAGGCAAGGAGGACACCCTGTTCCACCAGAAGACGTGCGGCGACGGTATGGGACGAGTTTGCGGAACCTGTTTCGACTATACCGCCCGATCGCCGACGACTGGTGGCTGTACAACGCCTCGCGGATGCCGCCGAAACTGATCGCCGGCGAGGAACAAGGGCGACGGATCATCAAACAAAAACGCGTTTTCAAGCGGATCGAACAGGAAGCAGTGGAGGGACCATGAAAAAGTCGCCGAATAAAAGTCTGACCCAACTCGCGGACGCCGCCTTTAAGCAAGCCGCCCAGGAGGTCGTCAAACGGGCCAAGGAGACGGGGACGCCGGTGATTATCTGCGTCGATGGAGAAATAAAGGCCGTGCAACCGAGCGAGCTAACGAAGGGCCGCAAACGGACAGGGCATGGACGAACGAAAGGGCCATAGGGCGACGAGGCGGTGACACGATGAAAGGGGACGCATCTAATTATCATCGCCGGTCCGTTGTTTCCGCGGCCGCCCGCGGGGCCGGACGGTTGATTGCAATCCCAGCCGTTGCACCACTCCCTCCATCCAGGCCTCACCGCCATACGGCCGGCCCCGCGCCGCCGAAAGCCGCACGGCTTCCAATTCCGCCTCGGTCTGCGCT
>DATKHW010000229.1:0-9326 GCA_035546275.1 Gemmataceae bacterium | reverse complement strand
CACGGCGGGCGGCAAAGCGGCGTTCCATCCGCGGCTCCTTCAGAGGATTCCGTTCTCCGAAAGAGCTTTGTACGGAATAACTTGGGTCCGATCAAGCAAGGGCCTCAGTCGAATTAAACGGCAAGTCGGGATACAAGAACCCGTATACGGAGAAGGTCGACGAGTGGGTGGCCGCACATCCGCAAACGCCGTCCCCCGCGTTACTCGCTCGTGCCAACGCCATCATCGATCGCATCCTTAGCGACGATTCCGAGCTGAAGGATCTGTGGGCTGACAGCGACGAGAACAGCAATTGGCTTGCTTCCGTCGACGACCTCCGCCAGCGGTTGCGTAGATAACCACACACTGCGATAGAGGGGGGGGTTGCGTTCGAACGCGGCTCGGTGCCCGGTCGGCAGTTGGTTGCTGATCCGCTCGTATGGTCATTCGCGATCCGGCGAAGTATCGAGAAGTCGTCGCAATCCGACGTCACAGCCTCTCACCCCGGCGATAAAAAGTTCAATTGGCGTCCTGCCCTTTCCGCTGATGTTGCAGTGACGTAGCGTTCATATTGGAGCCGCGTTGGTTTGTTCGGTATCCTTTCTGTGTGCCTGTTCAGAAAGGTCTACCTCAGAGGTCCCTTCGTGGGATTTCGCGTCCAATTGATAGCTGTGACTGGCAAGGAGCCTCACGCAGTTCAGCGCGCCTTCGGCGTGTCGGCAACAGGACAGAGGGAAGAGATTGCCGAGTCTCCTGTGGTGGGAGCAGCAATGCTCAACGGCGCTTACTTACTGTACATAAATGATCCAGACAGGATTGTCCCGCAAGATGAGGTTTTCGCCCGCCTTTCCAAGGGCGCTTCGCTAGTCGCCTGTTACGCCAACGAAACCGTGATGAACAGCTATGCCTGCGGCTGGGCGAACGGCGTTGAGCGGTGGTCTGTATTCCACGATGCCCAACAGAAAATCAAGCATCTTGAAACCAGCGGTACGCTGCCGCCAGAGTTTCAGGCCATTCGCGACCGACTTTTCGCACAACAAGATGCCGATAACGGTGCCGACTTTATCTTCGAGATCCCGGTCGAGTTGTTCGCGGCCGTTGGAGGCATCCGTTACGACCAGGACATACCGGGCGCGGGTCCCGATCCGTGGGAGATTCTGGAGAAGCGTGAATGAGCCCGGGGTGGCAAGTGGCCTAACCAACCGGGGCCACCCTTCCTGCTTTTCCCAGTTTCACCGCTACGGTCATTTGCCATCCGCCGAATTGTCGAGAAATCGCCGCAAATCGGCCTCCCAGCCCTGGGCGCCTGCGATAAAAAGTTCAATTGCCGTCCTGTTCTCTCCGCTTCATCGGCAGGTAGGCGACGGCCTATCTGCCGATTTTTGTTTGGGCAAGCGCCGACGGATAAAAACGTATGCAAGCTCTTGATTATCTCGTAATCGCCCCGCATCCCGACGACGCCGAGCTGGGCGTCGGCGCGACCATCCCGCTCTTGCAATCGCAGGGCGCCCGCGTCGGCGTTCTCGACCTGACCGACGGCGAGCCGACGCCGTTCGGCAGCGCTGAAATCCGCAGGCGGGAAACCGACGCGGCCACGGCCGTCCTCGGCCTCGCTTGGCGCGGGAATCTCGGCCTGACCAATCGCCGGCTCGAAGCCGACCTGACCGCCCGCGCCAAGCTGGCCGGCGTTCTGCGCGAGCTGCGGCCGCGCGTCCTCTTCGCCCCCTACTGGGAAGACGCCCATCCCGACCACGTCGCCGCCACGGCCCTGATCGACGCCGCGCGTTTCTGGGCCTAGCTGACCAAAACGGACCTTCCCGGCGATCCATTTTATCCGCAACGCATCCTTTACTATTTCAGCGTCCATCTCCGCATCCATCCACGGCCGTCGATCGTGCTGGACGTGACGGCCCACTTCGAGACGAAGATGCGGGCCGTTGAGTGCTATCGGTCGCAGTTCCTCGAAGGCCGCGATCCGACGCCGCCGACCATTCTCGACGATCTGCGGGCGCGCGGCCGCTATTGGGGCTGGGCGATCGGCGCCGGTTACGGCGAGCCTTTTGTCTGCCGCGAAGAAGTGGGGTTGCGCAGTCTGCGCGACCTGGCGTGACGGCGCCGGAACGACCGATGCTCGCGGCGACCATCCCGAACCGTCCCATGCGTTCCCTTGCGGCTGCGGTCTGCGGCCGGTCGATAGTCCCTCCAGGAGGAGGGACTCATGCCGCGCGAAGTGAACGTGCTGGCGTTGATCAAGGACCACGAACGCTACGTCTACGTTTACGACGACGAGAGCCGCGACATGCTGCTGCGGCTGTTCCGCCAGCAGGCGGCCGACGTGAACCTTGGCCTCAACTGGTTCGACGCCGCCGTGCTGACGCAGAAGGCCCATGAGCAGGCCGCGTCGGCGTCGGCCGAGCCGGATGCGCCCGCCCGCCGCTTTTGAGGCAGGCGGCGAGCGGGGGGCGTCAGCCCCCTGATTGAGCTTTCATCGCTGATATTGACCTGCCGTCAGGGGGCTGACGCCCCCCGTTCGCCGGAATGCCGCAATGCACGAAGCGCTCGCCGAGTTCCTGCACCATTTGGCCCTGGAAAAGAACTCCTCGCCGAACACGGTGAAGTCGTACCGCGAGGACCTGACGCAGGCAGTGGACTTTTTCCGCGCCCGCATCGGCGACGAGGCGGCCAAGCCGGAGCAGCTCAGCACGCGCGTCGTGCGGGCCTATCTGGCCTGGCTGCACGAACAGGGCTACGCCAAGAGCACCATCGGCCGCCGCTTGGCCGCGGTCCGGTCGTGGTGTCGGTTTTTGTGCCGGCAGGGTGTGTACAAGGTGAACCCGGCCGACGGCCTGCGCGGGCCGCGCCAGGATCGGAAGCTGCCGCATTTCGTCCAGCGCGAGGACATACTGCGGCTGCTGGCGACGCCGCCGGCCGAGGAGCCGCTGGGCGTGCGCGACCGGGCCATCCTCGAAACGCTCTACTCGGCCGGCCTCCGCGTCAGCGAATTGACCGGGCTGAACCTGGAAGACGTGGACCTGGACGCCGGCTGCGCCACGGTGCGCGGCAAGGGCCGGCGCGAGCGATTGGCCTTGTTGGGGCCGCACGCCGTCGCCGCGGTGCGCCTCTGGCTTGGTCAGCGGGCGATCATCATGGCCCGGCGCTCCCGCGTCCAGCCGGCGCTGTTCCTGAACCGCAGCGGCACGCGGCTGTCGTCGCGCAGCGTCGGGCGGCTGCTGGAAAAATACCTGGCCCATGCGGGATTGGACCCGCGCACCAGCCCGCACACCCTGCGGCACAGTTTCGCCACGCATCTGCTCGACGCCGGCGCCGACATTCGCAGCGTGCAGGAGCTGCTGGGACACCGCAGTCTCAGCACCACGCAGATTTACACCCACGTGACCACCCAGCGCCTCCGCGAAAGTTACCACCAGGCGCACCCCCGCGCCTGAACGCGGCCCCCCGCCGTGGAACGGAGTCCCTGTCATGCCGACCCGCCATTCGCCGTCCGCCCGCCTGGTCGCCGGTTGTTCGCTTGCCGTCGTGGTTCTCGCCGCCTGGGCGTCCCATGCCGCCGCCCAGGACGTCGAATGGCGCACCGACTATGGCAAGGCCCGTCGAGAGGCCGCGCAAAAGGGACTGCCGTTGGTCATCGACTTTAGCACGGAAAACTGTTTCTGGTGCCGCCAGCTGGAGCTGCGCACCTTCACCGACCCGGCCGTGGTCGCGCTGCTCAATCAGCATTGCATTCCCTTGCACATCGACGCCGGCCGCAACCCGGACCTCACTGACAAGATGAACATCCAGAGTTTCCCGACGCTGGTTTATGCATCGCCGGAAGGTCGGGTGCTGGGCTACCAGGAAGGATTCATCGAGGCGCCGGTCTTCCGCGACCAGGTCGCGCGAGCGGTCAGCGCCGTCTCCACTCCCGCCGTTTCAACTCCCGATTGGATGACGCGCGACTACGCGGAGGCGGTGAAAGCGGCCGGCCAGAAGGATTTCGCCCGCGCCTTGACGCTCCTCAAGGGGCTGGTGGAGGACGGCAAGGATCGGCCGATTCAGACGCAAGCACGGCAGCTCATGACGGACGTGGAGCGTCAGGCGGCGGATCGGCTGACCAGCGCCAAGCAGCTGGCCGATCGCGGCGAGACGGCGCAGGCCCTGAAGACGGCCGGGGAAGTGGTGCATCAATTCGCCGGCGCCGACGCCGCACGCGCTGCGGCCGACTTCGCCGCGACGCTGACCGGCCGGGTAGACGCCAGCGAGCAGCAGCGGCGCGACCGTTCCCGCGATCTCCTGGCTCAGGCCCGCGACGATTTCCGGACGCAGCAGTTCTTGTGCTGCCTGGATCGCTGCGAAGCGCTGACCTCGCAATTCGGCGATCTGCCCGAGGCGGCGGAAGCCGCCCGGTTGTCGGCCGACATAAAGAGCAACACGGAATGGGCGAAGGCGGCGGCCGATCAGATGAGCGATCGGCTGGGCGTTCTGTATTTATCGCTGGCGGACACGTGCTTGAAGAAGGGACAGCCGCAGCAAGCGGCGCTCTATCTGGAGCACGTGATGCAGACGTTCCCCAACACGCGCCACGCCGAGGCGGCCGCGGTGCGGCTGACGCAAATCCAGGGGCAGCCGCCGATGCGGACGGAGGATTTCAAGAAATCGCAGGAGTAAGAGCCTGTGCGAAAAGGCGTCTGTGTGCGAAAAGGCGTCTGGAGCCCTGAGATTCAAAGGTTCCAGGCACCTTTTCGCACTTTTCAGACACCTTTTCGCACTTTTCGCACAGGCTCTCAGCCCGGCGGCGGCGTGTGATACGATGACGCCATGCGCATCCTCGTCACCGGCGCCACCGGGTTCGTCGGCCGGCGTCTCGTCGCCGCTCTGCTGCGGCGCGGCGACCGCGTCCGGGCGCTGGGCCGCAACCCCGACGCTTGCACCGCCCTTGCCGCCGACGGCGCCGAAGTGATGCGAGCCGATCTGCGCGACCGCGATGCAGCGAACGCGGCCTGCGACGGCATGGATGTGGTTTGCCACGTCGGGGCGCTGTCGGCGCCGTGGGGCCGCAGCGCCGATTTTCACGCGATCAACGTCGGCGGCACGGAACACGTCCTGGCCGGCTGCCGGAGGCACGGCGTCGGCCGCATGGTCTACGTCTCCTCGCCCAGCGTCGTCTTCGACGGGACCGACCACCGCGACCTGACCGAAGACGCCCCCTATCCACAACATCTGATGTCCGTCTACTCGCTGACCAAGAAGCTGGGCGAGGATCGCGTCCGCGCCGCAGCCGCAACCGGGTTGGCGACGGTGATCGTCCGGCCCAAGGCGGTATTCGGCCCCGGCGACGTGTCGCTGCTGCCACGGTTGCTGGCCGCGGGACGGCAGGGACGGCTGCCGCAAGTCGGCCACGGCCGGAATCTCGTCGATTTAACCTATGTCGATAACGTGGTGCATGCGCTGATCCTGGCGCTGACGGCCGAGGCGGCGGTCGGCGAAACGTACACGATCACCAACGGCGAACATGTGGCGTTGTGGGACCTCATAAAGACGGTCCTGCGGCGGCAGGGAATCGACGCGAATCTGCGGCGGTTGCCGTATCGGGTCGTGTATGCGCTGGCCGGGATGATGGAACTGCGAGCGACGCTGTTCGGCGGCGAGCCGCTGCTGACGCGGTACACGGCGGCCATCCTGGCGAAAACGCAGACCTATGACATCACGGCGGCGCGGCGCGATTTGGGATATGAACCCGTGGTGAGCGTGGCGGAGGGGGTTGAGCGCACGCTGGCGGACTTGGGCAGCGGCCCGGCCCATCCGACAGAACAGACGAAAAGGAGATGAAAGAGTCTCGTAGGGTGGGTCGAGCGCTAGCGAGACCCACCAGGAGGGGCTGAGTCATCGCCGGTGGGTCTCGCTGACGCTCGACCCACCCTGCAAGCTTGCGTCAACTTGTCTGTCCTCGCCAAATCACGCAGGCGGCACAATCGGACGTTTCCGCACATCTTCAGCACCAAGCGCAGCGACGCGGCCTAACACTGCCGCCGTCCGTCCCCTACAAAGAAACCAACAACCCAGCGCCGTCTCATGCAACAGGAGGTCGATCATGCTGCGCCAGCTTCGAGGACTGATCCTGCCGCTCGCCCTGGCCGTCGTGCTGACGGTCGCCGCCGACCGCGGCGCGGCCCAGCCGTGTGCGGCCCCGCCGCCGGTGTACATCGCACCGACCGTGGCCTACTATGCGCCGCCGACCGTGGCCTACTATGCGCCGCCGACCGCGGCCTATTACTACACCCCGGCGGTGTCGTATTATGCGCCGCCGGTGGCAGCCGTCCCAACGCCGGCGGTTTCCTACTACGCCCCGGCGGCGTATCCAGCTGCCACGGTCACGACCCGCTATGGGCTGTTCGGACGGCCGCGGGTCACCGTGACGCAGTATTACGCCCCTTGAGCGATCGGCGTCGGCAGTCCGGATAAGAGGCACTCACAAAAAGGCGGCTGGAACTCTAAAATCACAGTTCCAGCCGCCTTTTTGTGAGTGCCTCTAACGCCTCCGCGAGAGCGAATCGCGCTCCCGGGGGCTTTGCGTTTGACGACGCCGCGGGTGCAAAAAGCGACCGGCGGCGAATGGCGCACGAACGACGTGCTCTAGCGCCATCGGCCGCCGGCATGGCGGGATCGACCGGAACCTCATCGTACGGTCGGATCGGTGATTGCTTATCTGGCGTATGGGGAGGCGCCGCCTTAGCGGCGAGCCGGACCCCAGTCCGTAGAAGCCGAAATCCAACCGGACGACAGGCTCCCTGAGGGATGCGTTGTCGTATCGACTGGCTCACCTCCTTGGTATGGGGCCGCGAATTGTCGGCCGGCCTTCCAGCCGGCGCCTTTCAACCCTTCTTATACCCCCGCCGAAAGCCGGTTGTCAAGAACCCAGCCGGCTTTTTCCGGCCGCCTTTTTTTTCGCAACCGGCCCGGCCGCCGCAGATGCACCCTCCCGACGGACCGCCTTCTTGATCCTTCCCTTTTTGGAGACTTTAGCGCTCTTGTTTCGCATCCGCAGATGCACGAAGAACATGGTCCCGCTGGCCGCCAGCAGCAGCACGGCGACCAGCGCAAGCACGAGAATGAGCCACCACTCGCCGCCTCCCTCCTTGGCCGGCTCGGTCTGGACGGGCGCGGCCGACGACGGAGACATGGACAGGTTCTTCGACGCGGCGTCCTCGGCCGGGACCGTCGGCTGCACGGGCTTGGTTTGCAGGTCGGCCGGCGTCGGTGGATCGGCCGGCGGCTTGGTCTTGGCGACCTCGGCGGCCGGCTGCGTTTCCTTGGGAGCGATTCGGTCCACGATGGACGCATTCAGCTGCTCCGGCTTGAACGGCAGGGCCGCCCCAAGGTCGGCGACGAGGTTGGCCTTGCGCAGGAACAGCAGCGCGAAGCAGGTGCTGGCCAGAGGCGTTTGGCCGGGATAACCGCCGCCGTCCGACCATTCGCCGGACAGCGACTGATTGGCGACGAGAATCTCGGCGCCCCAGCGGTACCAGTCCTTGTCGGCGATGGTCGGCAGGCCGTAGAGGACCGACACGCGCTCAATGGACCAGAGCATGTAGAGATTGGCCAGCGGCAGGTCGCGGGTCTGACCGGCCGGAGCGCCGACGTGTTTGCTGAGGGCGGCGAAGCCGTTCAGAATGGCGGGGTCGGGCGCCCCGTTGCCGCCCTGGCTGATGCCCTGGGCGACGGCCAGACCGAGCAGGCCGACGCAGTCCATCGCCGGCCCTTCCCCTGCGCCGCCGCCGAAGGCATATTGATAGCCCCAGCTGCCATCGGCGTTCTGGCTGGTCCGGAAGCGATTAGCCACCAGCCGCAACGTCCGCTCCATCGGCACGTCGTGCCGCTGGGCCACCCACAAAGCCAGGATGGCGAACTGCGTGTTGGAATTGTCCGTCTTGTTGTCCTGCGGTTCGACCATTTGGAGCTTGGAGAAATCCTTCAGGACGGTGAATTGCTGCATATCGGCCGGAATGCGCAGTGGTTCAAGCGGACCGGCCGGCGGCGGGGGCGGCTTCGGCTTGGCCGGCGGTGGAGCGGGCGGCGCCGCATCCGGCGTGTCGTCTTCTCCCGCCTTGATGCACCAGGCCCAATGGCGCTCGCTGATGAATTCCTCCCCGCCTCGCAGGGTCAGCATTCCCGAATCGGCCTTCGTCGCAGCGGGAGGGGCGTTGACGACGTCGCCGGGCGACGCGAAGGCGCCTCCGGGCAGTTTCGTCGCATCGCCGGGGGCCGAAGGATTGAGCGCCGGCCTTCCCGCCAGGGCCGCTCCGTTGGCGGCGGCGCCGTTGCCTGGCCCTCCCGGATTGAGGGCCGGCTGCCCCGGCGGATTGCCGCCCGCCGCCGGGATGCCGACGAGCGCCTCGCCCTTCATGGGAATCGTGTCGGAGCCGGGCGCGATGCGGTGCAGGAGAGAGGAGAGTTCCTTGCCCTGCGCTCCGGTCAAAAGGGGGCACTTGTATCCCCAGCCGCCGGTCGAGGTCTGGCCGGCCACCAGGCGCAGGGCCAAGGTGTGAATGAGCGGCTCGTCCTTCGTGTCGCCGAGTTTGTCGAGGAGGAGGATCGTCAGCGCCAGGTCGTAGGTGCGCTCCATGGGGTGATCCGGGTCGAAAGCGGCCCGGCGGACATAGCCGGCGGCCTTGCGGACGACCGGATCGTCCGCGGCGACGCCGCACTCCAGCAAGGTCAGGCCGGGCAGGGCGGCATAGCCGACCGGGTTGCCGGCGCCGTCGCCGGCCCAGCTGCCGCTGGACCGCTGGGCGCCTTTGAGATACCGCACGCCTTCGTCGATGGCCAGGTTGACCTCTCGCTGCTCGGCCGCCGGCAACGGCAGTCGATCGGCCCGCACGGAAACGGCCGCCGACAGCGCAACGAAGGCGGTGACAGCCCATTTCGACGCCGCAAGGCGCAAACTCTTGGCAGCCCGCATGACAGGTCTCTCATTCCGAAGGGTACGAGTCCTCCCGAATCCGACGCGCGAAGACGACAGGCCAAAGAAAGGAGCGCTAGGACTTCACTGTCGAGTCCCCGCCGCCTCATGCGCGGAGCGGGATTCCCAGAGCGATATGCGACAACGCCGATCATATGCGGAGCGCATGGAGCCGGCAAGAAAAAAGCGACGGAAAAAGCGGAGGTGCGGAAAAAGGGGACGCATCTAATTATCATGGCCGGTCCGTTGCTTCCGCGGCCGCCCGCGGGGCCGGACGGTTGATTGCAATCCCAGCCGTTGCACCACTCCCTCCATCCAGGCCTCACCGCCATACGGCCGGCCCCGCGCCGCCGAAAGCCGCACGGCTTCCAATTCCGCCTCGGTCTGCGCT
>DATKHW010000228.1:0-25999 GCA_035546275.1 Gemmataceae bacterium | reverse complement strand
CGCTCGACCCACCCTACGAGAGGACTGAGGTGAACGATCAACGATGAGCGGTGAATAAAGCTCCCCGTCGAAGTGTTTTTATTCATCCTTCATCCTTCCGCATTCTGTGAGAAACATCCATGAGTCCCCTGATGCTCGGCATGATCGCCTTCGTGGCCGTAGCGGGCCTGATCGGCCTGTTGGCCTTCGTTTTCCGCGATTCGACGCCCAAGGCGGCGTCGCGGCTGGATACGCTGATCGGCAAGCGGCGCCGGCCGGAGGATGACAAAGCCGACATCCTGCGCAAGTCGGCGTTCGAGGGCGATAAGAGATCGCTCATGGTACTGCTGACGCCCAAGTTCCTTTCGCCGCAGAAGATGTTCGAGCAAGCCGATTGCCACATCAGGCCGCACATCCTGCTGGGCATCGGCCTGCTGCTCGGCGCCGGCGGCGCGACCATCACGATCTTGGCGCGGCTGCCGATCTGGTTCGCGCCCCTGAACGGCCTGGTGCTGGCGTCGCTGCCGTGGTTGTGGCTGTGGAACAAGCGGCGCGTGCGGCTGAACAAGTTCGCGGCGCAGCTGCCCGACGGCCTGGAGCTGGTGGCGCGGGCCTTGCGAGCCGGCCATAGCCTCGCCGCCGGCATGCACGTCGTCGCCCAGGAAATGCCGGCGCCGATCGCCGATGAATTCAACCGCGTCTTCGAGGAACAGAATCTCGGCATCCCGATCGAAGATTCGCTCAAGTCGATGTGCGACCGCGTGCCCAACCTCGACCTGCGCTTCTTCGTGACCTCGGTCGGCATCCAGCGGCAAACCGGCGGCGATTTGGCGGAAATTCTGGACAAGATCGGCTACGTCATCCGCGAGCGTTTCCGCATTCTGGGTCAGGTCAAGGCGCTGACCGGCGAAGGCCGGCTCAGCGGCGTGGTGCTGATCGGCCTGCCGTTCGCCCTGTTCGGCTTCATGCTCAACATGAAGCCCGACTACGTCGAGGCGCTGTGGACGACCGACATGGGCCGCATGATGAGCGGCGTCGCCATCGTGCTGCAAATCCTCGGGGCGTTGTGCATTCGGAAGATCGTCAACATCAAGGTGTAAACGGAGCTATCAGCCATCAGCTTTTTGGCTATCAGCCAAACCGGGCCCGTCGGCCAGGATAATCGGAGTTTGGGACTTCAACGGCCGATAACGATTGTAAGGCGTGAACGGCTGAGAGCTGAGAGCTGAGAGCTGAGAGCTACATCGGGGAGATGCATCATGCTGCTGTTCGCGTTCTCGTTCGTCGGAGAAACCGAACTGATCTACGCCGGCGTCTTTGGGGCGTTCGTGTTCGGCGTTTGGTCGGTGCTGTCGTTTTTGTCCAACCGCAACAGCCGGGCGCAGGAGCGGCTGGACCGCCTGAGCCGGCCGGCGTCGCTGGTGGAGATGGAAGATCCGAAACTGAAGAAGGAGCGCTTTCAGGGCGTTTTCGAGACGGCCAAGGCGTTCGCGGCCCCGCTCATGCCCAAGACGGAGCTGGAACAGTCGAAGCTCAAGATTCGGCTGGCCAACGCCGGCTTCCGCAGCGAATCCGCGGTGAACGTCTACCTCGGCATTCGCTTCATCGCCCTCGTGGTGTTCTTCACGGCCGGGATGCTCTGGACGTTCTGGACGCATGGTTTGAACTTCGATCTCAACGCCCTCATGCCGCTGGGCGTCGCCACCTTGATCGGCTTCTATCTGCCGACCGTCGTGCTGTGGTATCTGCGCAAGAAACGCCAGGAAGCGATCTTCCTGTCGCTGCCCGACGCGCTGGACCTCCTGGTGGTGTGCGTGGAGAGCGGCCTCGGCTTGGACGCGGCGATGCGGAAGGTGTGCGACGAAATGAAGGACCACGCCAAGATCATCTGCGAGGAGCTGTCGCTGGCCAACTTCCAGCTGCAAATGGGCCGGCCGCGGCGGGAAGTGCTGCACGACCTCGGCGTGCGGACGGGCGTGGACGACGTGCGCAGCTTGGCGGCCATCTTGATTCAGGCGGACCGTTTCGGCTCCAGCATCGCCCAGGCGCTGCGAGTCCAGTCGGACTCAATGCGAACGCGGCGCAAGCAGCTGGCGGAGGAGAAGGCGGCGAAGACGGCAGTGCAGCTGATCTTCCCGCTGGTGCTGTTCATTTTCCCCGGCATCTTCGTGGTGCTCGTGGGACCGGCGGCGATCAACATCTACAACATCATGCTCAAAAAGTAGTCATTCGTCATTGGTCATTTGTCGTTCGTCACTCGTCATTCGCGGTGGGCCGAGCCGCCTTCGCGGAAGACGAGGGACCAGGGACGAATGACAAAGGACGAATGACGAGGGAAAAAGGAGTACAGGGATGAAAGGACTCATCCGGAAGGCGGCGTTGGCGCTGTGCTGCGTCGCCGGGGCCGGCGGCATGGGATGCGTGACGTACCACGACCTCGTCGATCCGTGCTACCCCGCGCGGTACGAGGCCGAGGCCGAACATGAGGTGTCGGCCAGCTACGCGCCGCAAGTCGGCAACGGCCACGTGCTCGACCAGACGGTCTGGAACTATGACTTCGAGGTGGGCTCGGACAAGCTGACGGGCGGCGGCATGGAGCACCTGGGCTACATCGCCCGCCGTCGGCCGACGCCGGACCCGGTCGTGTACCTCCAGACGGCCCACGACGAATTGACCTATGATCCGACCAAGCCGGAGGAAATGAGCGCGAAGCGCCAGGACCTCGACGCCCGCCGCGTCATGGCGGTTCAGAAATTCCTGAACGCCTTGACCGACGGCCGGCGCGGCGAGTTCCAGGTCCAGGTCCACGACCCGTCGCCCGTCGGCGTATGGGACGCCTGGGGCGCCCTGGAAGTCAACAGCCTGATGAGCCGCGTCCGCGGCGGTCTGTCGACCGGCGGCGGCGGGTCGGCCAGCGGCGGGGCGCCGCCCACGGGACCGGCGCCGCCTCCGTAAGGAATGAGGCACGAGGAATGATGAATGATGAACCCAGCAGCGTGGCGTTCATCATTCATCATTCCGCTTTCATCGTTTGAGGACGATGCACCATGACAAGGCTCTTCGCCGACTTCAACTGGTGGGGATGGGTCAGCTGCTTCTCCAACCCTAACTCGCGCAGCAGCGTCATCACCCTGTGCGTGGTCATCGTCTGCATGTCGCTCTTCATTCTGATGAAGAAGTGAACCCACGGGACGCACGGAATACACGGAAGTAAGACCGCTCAAGTCTTATTTCCGTGTATTCCGTGCGTCCGTGGTTTTTAAGCTAAGGTTCTAACAGTCAACCGCGATCTTTGTCCCTCGTCCCTTGTCCCTTGTCCGTTGACAGGACAAGGGACAAAGGACAAAGGACAAAGGACAGAGGACAAAGGACTAAGCAGCGATGCAACACCTCAAGAACCTCGACTGGGACGGCGGCGGGGCGCCTGAAGCGCCGAGCGCGCCCGAGAACCTGCAGCAAACCGGCCTGCTCATCGGCTTCCTCAACGACCTGATCGTTCGCACCCTGTACACGCGCGGCGGACTGCTCGGCCTCGACCTGGCCCGGCTGCTCTGCCTGCCGTTCAAGGTGATCGAGGAATCGCTCGGTTTCCTCAAGAACGAGAAGGTCATCGAAGTGCTGGGCGGCGACCTGATCGGCCGCATCAGCTACCGCTACAACCTCACCGAGCTGGGCCGGCGCCGCGCCGCCGAAGCGCTCAAGCTGTGCGCCTACGTCGGCCCCGCCCCGGTGCCGCTGGAGGACTACGTCGAACAGGTCTACCGCCAGGCGGTGACGGCCATCAACGTGGCGCCGGAAACCCTCCGCGCCGCCTTCAGCCACCTCGTCATCAGCGAGGCGCTGTTCAACGCGGTCGGCCCCGCCATCGTCAGCGGCAAGTCGGTCTTCATCTACGGCCCGCCCGGCAACGGCAAGACGGCCATCACCCAGTCCATCGGCAACTTCATCAACACCAGCGGCGGCGAGATCTACGTGCCGTATGCGTTCATGGCCGAGAACAACGTCGTCACCGTCTACGACAAGGCCGTCCACGAGGCGACCGAGCCGGACGGACTCGATCGGCTGGAGGACAACGAGGCCACCATCCGCCGCCTGCTCAACACCGGCACGGTGGACGCCCGCTGGGTCCGCATCAAGCGGCCGGTCATCATCACCGGCGGCGAACTGACCCTGCACATGCTCGACCTGCGCTACAACCCCGACTCGAACTACTACCAGGCGCCGCTGCACGTCAAAGCCAACGGCGGCATCTTCCTGGTGGACGACTTCGGCCGGCAGCTGTGCAGCCCCAAGGAATTGCTCAACCGCTGGATCGTGCCCTTGGAAAACCGCGTCGATTACCTGTCGCTGGCGTCGGGCCAGCAGTTCCAGGTGCCGTTCGAGCAGCTGACGATGTTCTCGACGAACCTCGACCCCAAGGACCTGGTGGACGAGGCCTTCCTGCGGCGTATGCGGCACAAGGTTGAGATCACGGCGCCGGAGCGCGACATCTACGAAAAGATCTTCAACAACATGGCGAAGAAAGTGGGCATGAATCCCTGCCCCGAAGCCATCGACTACCTCTACAGCCAGTATTACTCGAACGGTCGGGCCCCGCGAGCCAGCGATTCGCGAGATTTACTGGAGACGGTGCAGTCGATTTGCCGATTTAGACGGGTACCGGTCCAGCTGACGCGCGACCTCATGGCCGAGGCCGCGGCGAGCTTCATCCGTGAGTTCAAATAGGGGGCGTGGTCATTCGTCACTTGTCATTCGTCGTTCGTCATTCCCGGTGGGCCAACTGCCTTCCCGGAAGACGAGTGACGAATGACGAATGACGACAAGGGGTAGACAATGGATTGTCGCAGGACCCTGGGGTGGATGGGGTGTTTGCTGATCGGCGCGGTCGGCTGCACTCATCAGAACACGACCGTTCCGGTCGTCCCGCCGGTTCAGGCGTCGAAAACGCCAGCGCCGTCGAGTTCGGAGTCGGTTCCTGTGACCTCGCTGCCGCCCGGCGCGGTGGTACACAAGGTGGAACTGCCGCCGCGGAACCCGCAGCCGGCGACGTGCGTGGCCTTCGGCGACTGGGCGGCCAAGGAAGCGGAGGCGCCGGGCCTTTCCGAGACGGTCCGCAAATCCAAGCGCGAAGACGCCCGCAAAGCCTATGAACAGGCCATGTCTCTCGACTCGCACTACCTGCCGGCTTACCTGTCGCTGGCCCAGCTCTATGTCAGCATGAAAGACCACGCCGACGCCGAGGCGACCTACCACAAGGCGGCGCTGCTGTTTCCCAACGAGCCGCGCGTCTTCGTGGAAATGGGCAAGTGTCTCGGCGGCGACAAGCAATGGGACGCGGCCATCGCGGCCTGCCGTCATGCCGCCGAGCTGGACCCGCAGGGCCGGCCGACCGTCGACCAGCTGGGCTGGATGCAAGCGCGGGCCGGTCGCTTCGACGACAGCCTGACGACGTTCCGCCGCCTCTACGACGAGGGGACGGCGCAGTACAAGCTGGCCCTGATGCTGGATTACCTGGGCGAAACCGACCAGTGCCGCAAGCATCTTCAGGTCGCCGTCCAGTATCCGCGGATGGACGAAGCCAAGGCGCTCTTGGCGAAGCTGGACGCTCCGCCGGCGGCCAACAGCGGCGTCCAGGCCGCCGCCTTCGTGACGTCCGGCAAGCCATCGGCCCCTGCCGCCCCGACGAAGGGGATGGACACGGTGGACGTGGTGGTCCAGCCCACCCAACCGCCGGCCAAGAGCGTAGTGCTGCCGCCGCCGCCGCACATTCCGATCCGCTATGAAGAGGCGCCTTCGCTGCCAACGCCGGCGCAGCCGGCCACGCCGACGGCGACGCCGGACCAGGCGCCGCTGCCGCCGGTGCCGGGGCCGGACCTGAAATGAGTTGTCCGTGGTCCGTTGTCCGTAGTCAGCGGCCAGAGAAAGCGAACTCAGGGGGACGCAATGCCGTCCCCCTGAGTTTTTTCGTTTCTGGTCCCTTCCCTTCTCTGACCACGGACAACGGGCCACGGACCACGGACAACGGACCACTGGCAAACGGCGTGGACGGCGCAAGACGGCGAAGTTGTGTGCGGCGTGCCGATTGGCGCCGGCGCGGCGGAGCGCGGCGAGCCGCCGGAAGCCGAAACGGTTGGTCGCTGACGCCGGCCGCGCCCGATTACTCTTGAGAGGCAGGATAGACCGGACGGCGACGCCGGGGCCGCCCCCTGCGACATCGCACCCAAGGACCAGGGAGATTGATCCGATGAGTCGTTTCCGCTTAGCATCACTGACCCTGTCGCTGGGGTTGGTCGCATCGGCCGCCTGCGCCGACGACGGCGACTGGGGTCCCCCGCCGCCCGACGCGACCACCCCCCGAACCGCCGCCCCGGCCGCCCAGCTCGGCCGGCCCGTGGTCGCCGCTCCGGCCGATCCGCTGGTGCAGCCGGCCAACTACGACGCCGTCTACCGCGGCCAAGCCCCCGACGCCCAGCCCCTTCCCGTCGGCCCCGGCGAGCCGATCGCCCAGCCGCGCGACTACCAACGGCCGATGGTCGGCGGCCCCTTCCCGGGGCCGACCATGGCGCCGCAAGGCCCCTTCATGCCGGCGCAGGATTGCGACGACTGCGGCTGCCATCCGCTGGCTTGGCTGTTCCACGCCGACGGCTGCGGCTGCGGCGGCGGCGAATCGTGCGGCGGCGGCGCCTGCGACGGCTGCGGCGACTGCGGCTGCTGCGATACCAGCCGGTTCTACATCTCCGCCGAGTACCTGCTCTGGTGGGCCAAGGGCGATCCGCTGCCGCCGCTGGTCACCGCCGGTTCGCCGGGCGACCTGCTCGTTCCCGGCATCTCGGCCGGCGCGCTGGGGCTGCCGGGCACCACCATTCTGTTCGGCAACAGCGACGCCAACGCCGGCGGCCAATCCGGCGCCCGCATCATGGCCGGCTGGTGGTTCGGCGATCAGCATTGCCTCGGCATCGAAGGCGGCGGCTTCGTCTTCGGCCGGCAGACCGACGATTTCACCGCCACGTCGTTCGGCTCGCCGCTCCTGGCCCGGCCGTTCTTCAACGTGCTGACCGGCACGCAGGACGTCGAGTTCGTGGCGGAGCCGGGCAACCCGGCCGTGACCGGCGTCGCCGCTCGGCCGCCGCTGGTCGGGACCGTCAGCGCGTCCGCCTCCAGCAGCTTCTGGGGCGCCGAGGCCAACCTCCGCACCAACCTCTGGTGCGGACCCAACTGCGATCTCGACCTGATCGGCGGCTATCGCTACCTGGGTCTGGACGACAAACTGAGCGTCGGCGAGAGCCTCCAGGCGTTCAACGTCGCTACGCCCTTCGTCTTCAGCGGCACGGACAGCTTCCAGACCACGAATCGCTTCAACGGCGGCCAGATCGGCCTTAAAGGCGAATGGCATTTCGGCCGGTGGTCGCTGGACGGCAAGACGATCATCGCCCTCGGCGATATGAGCGAACGCGTGGACATCAACGGCTTCAAGGTCGTCAACGGCGTCGGCTCGGCCGGCGATCTGCTGACGCAGGTGGGAACCAACATCGGCGTCCATCAGCGAAACCGCTTCGCCTGGTCGCCGGAGGTCGGACTCAACCTCGGCTACCAGATCACGGACCACTGTCGCTTCTTCGTCGGCTACGACTTCCTGTACGTGAGCGATGTGGTGCGGGCCGGCAATCAGGTGAACCTGAACGTCAACCCGCTGCCGTTGGCCGGCGTCGCCGGCGGCCCGACCCAGCCGGCGTTCGTCTTCCACCCGACGGACTTCTGGGCGCAGGGCGTCAACTTTGGGCTACAGTTCCGTTACTAATCGGTGACAAGGTGACAAGGTGACAAGGTGACAAGGTGAAGGGGAAAGGCGGAAGCCACTGCCGTTTCATCCCCTCACCTTGTCACCTTGTCATCTTGTCACCTTGTCGTTTTTCCCCGAACCCTCGGCGCCTCCGTCCCCCCGTTCCTTCGCCGACCGTCGCAACGCCTTAGCTTTCCTCGCCTCGCGCGTCGATGAAACATCCGAGGACAACGTGGAACGATGAATGAGGAATGATGAATAACAGCAGATGGTTTGCCATTTCATCTTTCCTCATTCCTCGTTTCTCATTCACCTGGAAGGACCCACTCGTCATGATCCATTCGCTTTCTCGTCTCCTGACCGTTCTCGGCGGCTCGTCCCGCCGCACCGCCGCCCGCCGTCGCACCGCCGCCCCGCGCATCGAGTTCCTCGAAAGCCGCCTGACGCCCAGCACCATCGCCGGCGTCGTCTACAACGATCTCGCCGCCGCCGGCCTCTATCAGACCGGCGACCCGCTTTACGCCAACATGCCGATCAACCTGCTCAATGGCTCCGGGGCCGTCATCGGCTCGACCGCCACCGACGGCGCCGGCCATTACTCCTTCAGCGTCGATCAGACCATCAGCACCGCCCCCACCACGCAGGAACAGGACGCCTCGTTCGGCCCGTCGCCGACCGACGCGCCGCAGACGGTGCAGATCGCCAAGTTCGATCCGTCGCTGGGCACGCTCACCTCCGTCCAGATCGAAGAGATGGGCACGATCGCCAGCACGCTGCAAGTGGACAATCTCGATCCGTCTCAGGCCACGGTGCAGGCCCAGATTCAGGGCGACGTCCTGCTGCAAGGCGCCGCCCTGCCCAGCCCGCTGACGGCCAACATCCAGGCGCAGGAAAGCGCCTCGCTGGCCGCCACGGACGGGACGATCGGCTTCACCAGCGCCTCCGCCCACAACTTCGGCGCGAAGGACGCCCAGGGCTCGCAGTCGCTGACGCTCAACGCCTCCAGCAACGACCTGTCCGCCTTCATCGGCGCGGGCAAATTGACGCTGAACGCGGAGGGGAACGCCAACGTGAGCCTGAGCGGCCCAGCCAACCTGCTGGCCATGATTCAATCGACCGTGTCCGGCCAGGTGAAAGTGATCTACACCTACACGCCGAGCAACGCACTCAAGCCCGGCCAGTACACCGTCGTCGAAACCAAGGACCCGCCTGCCACGACGCCCGGCACGGATTCGAGCAACGGCGTTCCGGTGGCCGTCGGCACGCCGGCCGACGTCATCCCGGTGACGCTGCCGCCCGGCGGCGATTCGCTGCACAACGACTTCGGCAAGCTCACGGCGGCCGAGGCGTCGGGCTACGTCTATCTCGACAACAACAGCAACGGCGTGTTCGACGTGGGCGACGCTCCGATCCCCGGCGCGGCAGTGACCATCAGCAAGATGAACGCCGGCGGCACGACCACCATCGTCGGCTCGACGACGACCGGCGCCGACGGGTCGTATTCGTTCACGGTCCCGTCGGGCAATTACATCATCACCCAGACGGCGATCTCCGGCCTGCTCCGCGACGCCAACAACGTCGGCAGCCTCGGCGGGACCGCGGCGCCGGGCGCCCTGACGGTGTCGCTGCCGGCCGGCGGCGACGGCGTCAACTACGACTTCGGCTACGTCGCTCCGCCGATCCCGCCGTCGATCCCGCCGGCTATTCCGACGCCGCCGCCCGCTCCGCCGGCGCCGCCGCCGTTGGTTCCCACGCCGCCGGTGCTGACCAAGTTCGATTTCATCGGCAGCACGGCGTGGGATGGGGATTTCTGAGATGTCGGCGCGCAGCGCAAGAGCGCGCATCTTATGAGCACGCAGCGCCAGCAAGTGCTTTCGTCCAAGCACTTGCTGGCGCTGCGTGCTGGTAGGAGGTCCGCGCCGCAGCTGCGGGCGCGGGAAAATCTATCGGCGGCGCCAGGTAGACCGGGGCGGCGCGCGGAGCAAGTGAGTTTTGGAAGAGGTTCTGCCTGTACCGACTCGGCCGGCGATGACGAAGGAGGAGAAGGGTCGAAACTAGGACGGCCCTTGCGCTTTTAGGAAGAGAGCGAAGCCATGACCCGATTGCAACTCCGCTGGGCGGCGTCTTTGGCCGTCGCGCTGACGTTGCCCGCCGCCGTCCGCGCCGAAGATCCCTGGTGGATCGTCAAACCGCATCCGCCGGCCGCCGCGGCCCCATCGGCGCCCCATGCGCCGGCCGCCTCGCTGGGCCGGCCCGTCCCCGTCGCGGCGCCCCAATCCACGGTCTGGAGCGAACCGACGAACGACGCCGCGCCGGAATGGGATTCGCCGACCCTGTCGCCGGGATCGCCGGTCCGCGGTCTGATGCCGGCCGGTTACGACGACAACCCCGGCGGCTTCTTGCCGCCGCGCGTGGTCCGCGGCCAACCGCCCGATCCCGGAGCGCTGAGCGGTCCGCCGCCCGTGCCGCCGCCCGACGCCGGCGCCTACAACGCCGGCGCCGCCGTGGACCAGCCGCTGCAGCGCCATCCGTTCCTCGACGGCTGCAAGAACTTGTTCGACTACAATTCGCATCCCAGTACGAACAACGGCGCTTGGTTCAAGAGCGATTGCTTCTGCGAAGAGAGCATGATCTCGCCGGTCACCAACCCGTTCTTCTTCACCGACCCGCGGGCGCTGACGCAGATCGAGCCGCTGTTTATGCTGCAAACGGCCAGCCACAACGGCAACGGCGGCAACGCCGAGTTTTACGGCATCCAGGGCAGCGTGGCCCTGTCGGAGCGCTTCTCCCTGGTGCTGAACAAGCTCGGCTTCGTGTCGCTCAACCCCAAAACTCCGATCGACGGCCAAGACAGCGCCACCGGCTTCGCGGACGTCTACCTCGGACCGAAGTTCACTTTCTGGCGCGACGAATCGCTGCGGAACGCCGCCGCCGTCGGCCTGACGCTGGAGCTGCCGGTCGGTTCCGACCGCGTGTTTCAGGACACGGGCACGCTCGGCCTCGATCCGTACATCAGTTACGGCCAGTCGTTCGGCGACTCGTCGTTCGGCAGCTTCAACTTCATGGGCGAGGCCGGCTATTCGTTCAGCGTGGACGACCAGCGGTCGGAGTTCATCCACCTGAGCGGCCACCTGGATTACGACGTCCTGCGCAACCACCACTGGTATCCGCTGCTGGAAATGAACTACTTCTACTTGACGAAGCGCGGCGACGACAGGGACCTGAATTTCGAGGGCTTCGACCTGGTGAATTTCGGAGCACGCCAGCCGAGCAGCCGCAGTCTGCTGACGATCGCTCCGGGTTTGCGCTACCGTTTCAACGAATGGGCGAGCATCGGCACGGCGGTGGAATTTCCGCTGGTGGGCGGCGACCGCTTCGAAACGTTCCGGTGGACGCTGGATTTGATCTTCCGGTATTAGCCGACGACACTAACCCGAAGCGCGAGCGAGGGGGACGGCTCCTCGCTCGACCTTGCGACGGCCCTCCGGACGCTTTAGATTCCATACCATGTCCTCGCCTCGTCCGAGACCGATCTCGTCATCCGCTCCTGGAGAAATACTATGATGGGACCGGAGAAGCTGCGCGCGATTCGGGCGGAAATTCGTAGGGCATTCAAGGTCTCGGACGCCGAACTGTTCGCCTGGTTTATTCGGCAGCTGGACGAGCCGGCACGAAAGCCCAGGACGGATACGGCGGTCCTTGATGGGCTTCGGTTGCTTCGGGACGCCCTCCTGAACGAAACGAAACGCACCTCGCCGAGGCGCGAGGCCGCCTATTCCGGCGCCGGAAGACGCTGACTTGTGCATGCAGTCAGCAAGGGGTAAATGAGAACAAAGTAGATAATTCAAGTGTTCTGTACCCATTTCCGTCCTGGTATCCATTGCACTGCGTCCGAGTGGTAGACAAGCGCGTGGCAACCAAAGAGCGATTATCTGTACCGTCCGCAGGGCGCACAGTTTCGGCGGAGGTCGAGGGGCGCGCCGCGCCCGTGCGCAGAGCGGTGGATTTCCTGGAACCGGAATTGCGCTCCATTCGGGCTGAAAACGACTTCCATTCGATCTTTGGCCCGCGCTGGGATGGCGGCCATGCCTCGCCCGCCGACGAACCGGTGAGTCTCCGCGCGGCCTGGGCCTTGGTCAACGTCTGGCTCCTTGGTCTAGTAAGCCAAATTACTAAACCGCTTGCAACGTTCATCGAAGCGGAACAGTTGTTTGTCGGCGCCCGCAGGTCCGATTTGCCGCTCTTGGCAGACCATCTGCCTCCGGATATTGCCGGTCGAGCGCTCCGATCGCTTTCCAGGGTGGCTTTTGACCCTCACCTTCTTGAGCTTCTACCCTATGTTCTGGATTATCACGGGCCCGGAAGTCGACTGAGCGTCATGCGGGATCCGACGACACGTAGGGCCAGGGATGCCAAACGGAAGAGTGGCATCTATTACACGCCGGCGGATGTCGCCGAATACATGGCCACGAGCGTTTTGGCCGACCATTTGTTCCCCGAACGCTTGAGAATTCTCGATCCGAGTTGCGGAACCGGTGTGTATTTCGTGGCTTTGCTAAACACCGTCTGCCGGCAACGCCACAATGACGCGCGGTTCGACCGGCTTGCATTCGCTGCTCGCTGCCTTTACGGTTTCGACATCAGCACACTGGCGATTGAGTCGTCGGCATTCGTTCTCTTGTGCCATTGCATGCCGGATGTTAGACGCGGGGGGATTTCTCCATGGGCGGCATGGCACGCACTGCGCCTCAATCTTACTGCGACGGATGCCCTTAAACTCCAGGCAGTCGGTGGAACGGGCCTGTACGCTGATGCCGCGCAGGACCGTCAGAGCATCCGCGACAGGCTGCTCGATCCGTCCGGCGGCCTTATCAGCCCGCAAACCCAGAACCTGCCCGCAAGCGGCCGGAAGGGAACCCTATTCGATCTGGCCGCGGCTGACGAAGGGTTTCCGTCGCTCGGCGCCCTATTCCCCGAGGCGGGCGAAGGATTTGATGTTTTGATCGGCAACCCGCCTTACGCGGACCTTGGACCAAGATCCGACTACGCGGCGCTCCGACAGGAGTATAAATCGCTGCGCGGCGAAAAGCAGATGACAGGCAACATCTATCCCCTGTTCATCGAGATGATGTGGAGGATGACCCGATCCAGCGGAAGCACGTCGGCCCTGGTTGTGCCCCTATCCATTTCATACCACCAGGGTGAACAGTATCGCGCCTGTCGGCAAGCAATGCTCTCTTTCGGCGGGCGCTGGCGATGTGCTTTCTTCGACAGGGAGCCACATGCGCTGTTCGGCGAAGACGTAAAGACGCGGAATGCCATTCTGTTTCGGACGGAACGGACGGACGCCCCGCCTCGGGGCAAGCAGGCGATAATCGAGACAGGGGCGCTGCGCAAATGGACCAGCAGGACAAGAGACAAGCTATTCTCCTCGATCAACTTCACACCGCTGCCGCGAGTCAACGCTGTGGAAGGACTTCCGAAACTTAGCGGTCATGACCAGGCGCGCGTGTTCTCCATGCTCGCGGCAAGAACAGACAACTTGCGCACTCTTTGCTCACGTTGCCGCACCTGCCGTCCTTATGAGGCGACTCTTCCCGCGGAGATGCCGCGCGTTTTTGTCGCCAGCACCGCGTATAATTTCTTAAATGTGTTCCGTTCGTTAACAGTTGAACCGGATCGCGGCTATCCGCTCAGCGAGAACACCGTCCACTCCTTGGAGTTTGCCCACGAAGAAACAGCGGACCTCGCTTTCGCCGTCCTCAGCAGTCGCCTAACCTTCTGGCTATGGCACGTGCAGGGTGATGGGTTTCACGTTGCGGCCTGGTTCATCCATAACCTCCCGTTTGGCAGATCGTCATTCACCGCCGAGCAAGCCCGAGCCCTCCACAAGGCGGCCTGGGCGCTTTGGACGGCGCTGCAGTCCCACCGAATCGTTAGCGTGAACCGCGGAAAGCAGACGATCGCGTATCGTCCGTTGGCCTGCGACGACGAACGAGACGCAATAGACGACATATTGCTCGACGCGGCCTGCCTCCCCAAGACCTTCAAGCCAACTTTACGCGATTTCGTGAAAAAAATCGTCCTCGTGGACGGGGCCGACAAACGCCGTGATCACCTGAAATCCTTGTTTGATTCGCAGGAGAATGCGTCATGATGCAGCCGGACGTCAAAGAGAAGAGCAGGCTTTCGAAGGAAGAATGGCGGGAGTACACAAAGACCGTATGGCAGATCGCGAATACTACTCACACCGATCACCCGTCAGTCTTTCCCGTTGAGATCCCCCATCGCCTGATCAAGCTCTTTACCTTCTGGGGAGAGACGGTACTGGACCCATTCGCTGGCGTGGGCACCACGGCCAAAGCCGCGATCCCGTTAGGGCGGCGAGTTGTCTGCGTGGACCAAAATCCGCGTTACGTTGAGGTGATTCGTGCCGAGTGCGGCGTGGGAAAAAGTTCCCGGGCAGGGCTGCTGCAAGCAGTTCACGGCGACAGCCGCCGTTTAAACTTCATGGCAGACGACTCCGTCGGACTTATAGTGACAAGCCCGCCCTACTGGAACAAAGCGGACTATGGCACGGGCGCCGAGAACCTGGGAAACATTGCCAATTATCAGGAGTTCTTCCACGCGATCCGCCCGGTCTTCGTCGAGTGCATGCGTTTGTTGCAGCCAGGGCGGAAGCTCTGCATCGTAACGGCCCACGTCAACCAGCATACGAACCACGGACTGCTAACGTTCCCGCTGGCGACAGACTTCACCGTCCTGCTCCGCGAGGTGGGCTTCGTGATGGTCAACGAGATCATCTGGAACAAGGACGGCACGGGAGGCAAGTGGGGGTCGCACGGCAAGCAGCGGCCGATCTTTGGCAGCTACCCATATCCCCCAAATTTCCATTTCAAAAACGTCCACGAGTACATTCTAATCTTCGCAAAGCCGTCGCTAAAGACGGTCCATGGCCCGAAAGTCCGCGCGTATGAAGAGTTGATGGGTCAAGCCAGCGTGAACGGATTCGATCATGCGCCGAGTGGTGAGGCAGCGGGGTATGGGAATGTCTGCAACGGCAAGGCAAAAGGCAAGTCTCCGAAGGGGAAGCAGTAGCCTCTCTGACTCCGGGCCTTCGCACCTGCGTCAAGATTCGGGGGTTGAATGTGGCGTCGCTCTTCAATCAACCGCTGGCCCATCGCTTCGGGTCTTCGTTGCAGCAGATGATTGAGAGCGGCGAATGGCATGTCCTGGAAGCGGCGGTCGCCTGGGTCCGGCGCTCTGGAACGCAGCACGTCTTGCCGGCCCTGACTGCTTTCCTGTCGGCCGGCGGGGCTGCTCGGTTCACCGTCGGAGTCGACATCGAGAACACATCGCGCGAGGGCCTGGAAGACCTTCTCTCCCTCGCCTTGGCAGGAATGGCTGAGACTTTCGTTTACCACAACGAAGATGCCGCCGCTACATTCCATCCCAAAGTCTATCTCTTTACTACTGATAATCGTGCGCGGCTTATCATCGGCTCAAACAACCTCACGCAAGCCGGCCTATTCACCAATACCGAGGCCGGCCTGCTGATAGACGCAGGCAATGACGAACAAGTCATCCTCGATGCACGCAGTGCACTCGCATCATGGCGCGACACGACGGAAGGGTTCGCCAAACGCCTTGACCAGGTTCTCCTAAATGACCTGGTGAGCGAAGGATATGTCTTGCCGGAGCGAACCCTCCAGCAGAGGCGACGCCAGAGTCGGCAAGCCGCCCATGGCGGCGCTGCTGCAGCCCGCCAGCGCCTATTCCCCCGACGAGCGGTTACCGCCCCGCCTCCACCCCCGGGGCCAGGTACACCGCCGCCGGCAATCTCCATAGGACGAGTGCTGCTCATGCGCGTTCGACGAGCTTCAGCGACCGCGAGGCGCACCCAGATCCAAATACCGATCCGCTTAGTCCGTACTGGTTTCTTCGGGCAGGCCAACGAGATTCGTAGCGCGCACAACAACCAGCAACATCAAATAAGGCCGGCCTCTGCTCGCGGCAGCGTAAACACCCTGAAGGTGGAGGTTCCGGAGATCGATGCCATGGCTGACCCAGTGATGCGTCTGGAACAGACGCCGGCAGGAATTCTCTACCAAGCATATGATGCAGGATCCCCGCTAGGCCAGCCTATCATGGACGCTCTGAACGCTGGGCTGCTCATGGTTCCGCCAGCGACGTTTCTAACTCTCCCCGGCAACCCCAATAGGTCGACCTTTTTCCGTTTCATCTAACTACCAGTCCGACGAAGGTTCGCGCTTTTCGCGGTTGCTGTTCGCCCCGCTTCAATTCGGATTCGCCCCCGCCTCCCGCAGCCTTGTGCGGAGATACCGGGCCCGGGCGGCGTTGCGCTCCTCGCCGTCCAGCGTCGAGCCCATCAGCTTCTGCAAATGCGCCGGCTGCGTGTGGATGAACAGCTCGTTCACCGTCGGGATCGTGATGTCGCCGATCAGACCGAGGTTGACGCCGAGCCGCACGTACGACAGCAGCTCCATCGTCTCTTCCGACGTCATCATCGTGGCCGAGCAGAGCGTGCCGTAGGCGCGCGACACCTTGTCCTGCAAGCCGCCGCGGTTGTCGCGCAGCCAGGCGTGGCGCGACTGGCGTTCGTAGTTGACGATCTGCGGGATGACGCTTTGGATCTCGCTGAGGATGCCCTTCTCGCCCGTCTCGCTCTTGCCCAGCGTCACCTGGTTCGAGATCTGGTAGAAGTGCCCGGACGCCCGGCTGCCTTCGCCGTACAGGCCGCGCACCGCCAGGTTGATCTTCTGCAAGGCGCGGAAGACTTGTTCGATCTGCTTCGTGTGTTCCAGGGCCGGCAGATGCAGCATGACGCTGGCCCGCATCCCGGTGCCGACGTTGGTGGGGCAGGCGGTGAGGTAGCCGAACTCCTCGCTGAAGGCGTAGCCGACGCGCTGCTCCAGCAGGTCGTCCAGGCGGTCGATTTCCTGCCAGACCTCGTCGAGGGTGAAGCCGCTGCGCATGACCTGGAGGCGCAGGTGGTCCTCCTCGTTGACCATGAGGCTGACGGTTTCCTGCGGCCCCAGCGCGACGCCGCGCGGACCGTCGGCGGCGGCCAGTTCCCGGCTGATGAGCTGGCGCTCGACGAGGAACTGGCGGTCGAGCGTGGACAGGCTCGGCACGGTCAGGTAGCCGAGCTTGGGGTCGAGCTCCAGCTTGGCGATGCGGTCGCGCAGCAGGCCTTCGATTTCCGCCTTTTGATAGCTGCTGGCGCGGTTGGTAAAGGGGAAAGCGGCCAGGTTGCGGGCCAGTCGGATGCGGCTCGAAATGACGATGTCCGACTCGGGGCCGCTGCCGCGCAGCCATTCGCCACTGGTATGAGTCAGGCTATCCAGATTCATCCGTGGCATCCTCACTAAAGGATGAAGGATGAAGGATGAAGGATGGACAAGGCGATTGCTGATTCATCCTTCATCCTTCATCCTTCATCCTTCCAACTGTCGGAGCAGGGCGAGCAAGCGGGCGGCCTCTTCGTACTCCTCGGCGTCCACCGCCGCCTGAAGCCGCCGGCGTAATTCTACGGCCTCCGCCTGCCGGGAGGGAGACGGGATGCGCGTCGGCGTTTTTCCGTGGTGCCGGATGGCCCGGTGAATCTTCTGCAAGAGCGGCTCCAACCCGGTGCGGAACACGGCGTAGTCGTGCGGACAGCCGAGCCGGCCCTGGGCCCGGAACTCCATGTACTTGATCCCGCAGGCGGGGCAGGCCAGGCGGGACAGCTCGTCGGTCTCCCGGCCGAGGTGATGGCCGATCAAGGTCTGGAGGATGGCCGGCAGGTTCAGCTCCTGCTTTTGCAGCAGGTTCTGGCTCTCGGCGCAGCTCTGGCACAGGTGCAGCTCTTTTTTCTGCAGCTCGACGATTTCCGTCAGATGGACGGTGGCCGGGTTGGAGCAGCGCTGGCACTTCACGGCAGTCCCTTGTCCAGGGTCCCACGGCTCTCGTTCCCAGGCTCGGCCTGGGAACGCGCTGCCCGGCAGGCTCTGCCTGCCGAGCAGACGCGAGGCAGAGCGTCGCAAGCAGTTCGCTCCCGGGCAGAGCCTGGGAGCGAGAAGGTCACGCTTCCTCCAGGCGCCGAATCTGGTCGCGCAGCTTCGCGGCCTCCTCGTACGCCTCCTTGTTCACCGCCTGCAAGAGCTGCTTGCGCAATTGAATCAATTCCGACTGCATTTGTTTATTTTGCGGCAGGCGCCGCGGCGTTTTGCCGCAGTGCTTCGTTTCGCCGTGGATGTTTTCCAGAAGCGGCAGCAGCTCTTCGCGGAAAACGTCGTAATCGTGCGGGCAGCCCAGCCGTCCGGAGTTGCGGAAATCGACGAACTTGATCCCGCACACGTCGCATTCCCGGTTCAGGACGGCCGGCTCGTCGGGTTCCTCGCCGGGGCCGCCGGAGGCGGTCTTGATTCCAGTCTGCATCTTTTGCGACGGCTCATAGAGGTATTTCTGAGCGCACTCCTCGCACAGATGCAGCTCTTCGATCTGTTCTTCGCCGAGTACTTCGGTGATGTGCAAGGTGGCGGCCTTGGCGCACTTCTGGCACTTCATAGCCCAAAATCCCCGCAGTGGGCCAGCCGGATGCAACTCCAGCGCCATTCTAACAGGGGGGGGGAGGCTGTCAACTGCGGGGCGAAACGGCGCTCCACCGGGGTTATTCGTCGTCGGGCCGCGGCGCCACGTCGGGCAGGCCGAGCTGGCCGAGGTAACGCCGTTCGCGCTCGCGCATGACGGCGGCGCCGGCGTCGTCGTGGTCGTCGCAGCCGCACAGGTGCAGCAGCCCGTGGATGACATAGAGCGCCAATTCCGCCTGCACGTCATGGCCGCGGGCCGTCGCCTGGGCCAGCGCGACTTCCGCCCCGATCACCAGCTCGCCGGACAGCTTGCGTGCGTTCGGCTCCGACAGCGGAAAGCTGAGCACGTCCGTCGGCTCGTCGTGGTCGAGGTAGCGCTTATTGAGGGCGTGGATGGCGGCGTCGTCCACGAAAGCGAGGCTGATTTCGGCGTCGCTGACGCCTTCGCCGGCCAGGACGGTGCGGACAATCTCGCGCATCCGGCCGCGGTCGATGGGCACGGCCTCCTGCGGGCTGGCGATGGCAATGCGGCCCATATTGCACTCGCAAATGAAGAATGAAGAACAGGGAACCGGGAATGAGGAACCGCTTGCCTCATTCCACGCTCCCTGTTCTTCATTGATCTTGCTTCATGTCGTCGTCGCCGACTGTTCCTGCCGCTCGACGGTCATCACGCTGGTCTGCCCGCGCTCATCCAGCTCCACGCGCGCCGCCAGCACCGTCGGCGTCACTCCCAGCACTTCCCGCGCCAGCGCCGCATAGTCTTCCGCCCCGTTGCAATGCGGCGAATACTCGAAGATCGGCGTGCCGAAGCTCGGGCATTCCGCCAGCTTGATGTTGCGGCGGATGCGCGTGCTGAAGATCCGCGCCTTCGACCACGGGGCGTTGCTGTTGCGGCTCTTGTCGAGGTACTCCTGCAAATCGTCGATCACTTCCTGAGCCAGCCGCGTCGTCGCCTCGTACAGCGACAGCACCACGCCGGTCACCTTGAGCGACGGGTTGATGCGCTTGGCGACGAGGGCGGTCGTCTCGAACAACTTGCCCATGCCGTGCAGGGCGAGGAAGTGCGGCTGCAGCGGGATGAACACCTCGTTGGCGGCGGCCAGGGCGTTCAGCGTCAGGACGCCGAGCGACGGCCCGCAGTCCATGAAGACGAAATCGAACGCCCCCTCCTCCTGCAACAGCAAATCGCGGAGGATGACCTCCCGCCCGACGACGCCGGCCAATTCCACCTCGGCGGCGGCGAGGTTGATATCGGACGCCGCGACCCAGAGGTTGTCGCCGATCTTCCGCCGCACCTCGGCCAACGGCCGGTTGTGGACCAGCACATCGTACATCGACGGCGACTTGCCGTCCGGTTCGATGCCGAGATGGGTGCTGGCGTGGGCCTGGGGGTCAAGGTCGAGGACGCAAACGCGCTGTCCGCACTCGGCCAGGGCGGCGGCGAGGTTGACCGCGGTGGTGGTCTTGCCGACGCCGCCCTTTTGATTGATGATCGCAATCCGTCGCATGAATATCCCTCGAAAGACGCCATCCGTGGGTTCGTTCATCGAGAGGGGATTATACGACGACGGGGCAAGGGCGCGAACCCCAAGGCGGCGCGCGACTACGGCGAGGTCGGCGGGGCGACGGCCGGCGGCGCATCCGCGGGTGGAGTCGGGGTTGGGGGCAAGACAGCCGTGATTTTGGCCAACAATTCACCGATCGTGGCCGGCGGCAGGATGCCGACCACTTGCTGCACGGCGCCAACCGGAATGACCGCCAACCAGCCGGCGACGGCGGCGCACCGTCGGCGCAGACCGGATCGGGCTTTTCCTTGCCGGTCCCAAGGAAGCAGCACATGATCCTTCGGCAGGGGGGTGGGCAGGCGAGTTGTTATCGCCGCAACGCGAATCGGCTTGCCGGCGGCGATGTCGGCCGTGGCAGTGACGACGACGGCGGGGCGGACCTTGGCGACGCCGTTGGCATCCTCCAGCTCCGCCCAGACCACGCTGCCCAGCTGCGGGAGGCGCATCGGCGTCACGACGCCTGTTCCTCCTCCGCCTCGAACGGATTGTCGTCGTCGTCGAACCAGGCTTGCGGCGGCCGCGGCGTCGGTCCCGCCCGGTTCCAGTCAATTTGAGCCGCCTGCTTCTCCACTTCCTGGCGCGCCACAGCTTCGCGCAGCATTTCCAGATGTTCGAGGGGAACGACCGCGGCCAGATCCTCGCCGTTGCGACGGACGATCACCGGACGGCGTTCGGCCGCCACTTGGGTTAGGACGGCGGAGTAATCCTGGACCGCATGCGGTTCATCCACGCGGCCCGGTTCCTCGAGCAGAGACGGCGCGGTCATCATTCGCTCCGGTAATGCCTTGTGAGCCATTGCAGGCGCATTGTACCAGATGGGGATGCATCGCGTCGGGGCCGGTCCACCAATTGACCACCCTCACGAACCACTGCTACAGTGAACCCTGACAGGACCGGGCCGCCCGGGAAGGCTTGCGACCGTCGCCCCAGAGGAGCATCCAACGGTGCAAAAACGAGGCAACAACCGCGGCCGCATCTGGCTGACCAGCGGTCCCTTCGCCCTCCTCGCCGTCCTGGCGTGCAGCATCTTCCTCTTCTGGCTCCTCACCCGCGAAGCGCCCTATACCACCCTCAAATATGGTGAATTCATCCAGGTGCTGGAGGCCGCCCGCCGCGACCCGGCCGTCAGTCTGCGCGACGTGAAAGTCAGCCACAACGACATCCGCGGCGAGATCGTCCTCAACGACTCCGTCCTGGACAGCCGGCCGAACGCCGGCCATACGCAGACCGTCGTTTTTCGCGCCCAGCGGCTCGGCCTGGAAGACGATCCGGAATTGCCGCGGCTCTTGCGCGAGTCGATCGGCGGAGCGTGGCAGGGCGAAGAAGAAGAGTCGATGCTGAAAAGCGTCGCCGTCATGCTCTTGCCGATGGTGATGCTGCTGGCGGCCGGCGTGGCGCTGCTGCTGCTGGTGCGCTGGATCACCGGGGCGTCGCCGCTCACCTTCGGCCGCAGCAAGGCCAAGATTTACGCCCAAAAAGACCTGCGCGTCAGCTTCCAGGACGTGGCCGGCATCGACGAAGCCGTCGCCGAATTGCGCGAAGTCGTCGATTTCCTCAAGACGCCGGAAAAATACCAGGCGCTCGGCGGCCGCATCCCCAAGGGCGTGCTGCTCGTCGGCCCGCCCGGCACCGGCAAGACGCTGCTGGCCAAGGCCGTGGCCGGCGAGGCGGAAGCGCCGTTTTTCAGCCTCAGCGGCTCCGAATTCGTGGAAATGTTCGTCGGCGTCGGCGCCGCGCGCGTCCGCGACCTGTTCGGCCAGGCCGAGAGCCGGGCGCCGTGCATCATCTTCATCGACGAGCTGGACGCCCTGGGCAAGACGCGCTCCGGCATCGCCGTCGGCGGCCACGACGAGCGCGAGCAGACCCTCAACCAGCTCCTCGTCGAGATGGACGGCTTCGACTCCAACCGCGGCGTCATCATCATGGCCGCCACCAACCGGCCGGAGACGCTCGACGCCGCCCTCTTGCGGCCGGGCCGATTCGATCGGCAAGTCGTCGTGGATCGGCCCGACATCAACGGCCGGGAGGCGATCCTCAAGGTCCACACACGCCACGTCCACATGGGGCCGGACGTGGACCTGCGCCGCATCGCCGCTCTGACGCCGGGAGCGGTCGGCGCCGATTTGGCCAATCTCGTCAACGAGGCGGCGCTCATGGCCGCCCGCGCCAGCAAGGCGGAGGTGACGATGGCCGAGTTCGAGGAGGCGGTGGAGCGCGGCGCCGTCGGCTTGGAGCGCAAGAGCCGGATCATGGGCGCCGAGGAGAAGCAGCGCGTGGCCTACCACGAGGCCGGCCACGCCCTCGTCTCCGTGTCGCTGACGAACACACACCCGGTCCACAAAATCTCCATTATCCCGCGCGGCGTCGGCGCCCTCGGCTACGTCCTCAGCCGGCCGGACGAGGACCGCTACCTCATCACGCAAAAGGAGCTGGAAAGCAAAATCAAGGTGGCGCTCGGCGGCACGCTGGCGGAGGAATTGATCTTCGACGAGATCTCCAACGGAGCGACGAGCGACCTGGAGCAGGTGAGCCGGATCGCCCGCAGCATGGTCAAGGAATTCGGCATGAGCCGGCTGGGCCGGGTCAATTTCCATGAGCGGAATGGGCCGATGTTTCTCCAGGGCGGCGGCGACGGCGAACGGTCCTACAGCGAACGCACGGCCCGCGAGATCGACCTGGAGGTCCACAAGATCATCGACGACGCCACGACGGAGGTGCGCGAGGTGCTGCGGTCGCGGCGGGCCGTGCTGGAAGCGGTGGCGCGGCGGCTGATGGAAAAGGAAGTCATGGACGGCGCCGAGCTGCGGCAGCTGATGGAGCAGTACAGCCCCATGCCGGCGGCGCCCGAAACCAACGGCCACGGCGACATCCTGGAGCCAGGCGACGGGCCAGGCGGCGGCGAGCCGTGCATTCATCCGGGATGACGGCTCGAAGACTTGTGGGACAGGATTCCAATCCTGTCTCTTCCAGACAGGATTGGAATCCTGTCCCACGGTGTACAATGGCGGCGTGAAGGAACGCACCGCCGACTTACAGGAACATCTCGCGCATCCTCCGCCTGCGGATGAGGCCCTGTCCGCGCTGGCCCCGGCGACGGCCGCATGGTTCCGCGGCCGATTCGGCGCCCCCACGGTGGCGCAGCGATTGGCCTGGCCCGCCGTCGCCGCCGGCCGTCATCTGCTGCTCAGCGCCCCCACCGGCGCGGGCAAAACGCTGGCCGCTTTTCTGCCGATTCTCCGGACGCTCACGCAGCCTGCCTCGCCAATCACAGCTGCGTCCGTCCGTTGCCTGTATATCGCCCCTCTCAAGGCGCTGACCAACGACGTCGCCCGCAATCTGGCCGATTGCATAGGCGCTTTATCCGAGTATCTTCCCGACGGTGCGACGCCGCCGCGCGTGGCCGTCCGCACCGGCGACACGCCCGCCGCGGAACGGCAGGCGCTGCGCTGCGATCCGCCGGAGGTGCTGCTGACGACGCCGGAGAGTCTGGCCATTCTGCTCAGCCAGGCAGCGCTGCATCCGGTCTTCGCCGGCCTGCGCTGGGTCATCGTCGATGAGGTCCACGCCCTCGCCCCGACCAAGCGCGGCGCCGACCTCGCGCTCAGCCTGGAACGCCTCTCCGCCCTGGCGTCGGCGCCGTTGCAGCGGATCGGCCTATCGGCGACGGCCGCGCCGCTGAGCGAGGCCGCCCGTTTCCTGACCGGCGTGGATCGCCCTTGTACCATCGCCGAAGTGCGCGAAGAGACGCCGCTGGATGTCCGCGTCGCGCCCCTGGCCGACGGGCCCGCCTTCCTCGCCGATCTGGTCGGCCGACTGGTCCCGGAACTGCGGGCCTGCCGGGCCGTGCTGATTTTCAGCAACACGCGGCGGTTGGCCGAGCGGCTGGCGTGGGTGCTGCGCCGGCGGCTGCCGGAATGGGACGATCAAATCGCCGTCCATCATTCCTCCGTCGCGGCCGATCGGCGCCGCGAGGTGGAGGCGCGGTTCAAAGACGGCCGGCTGCGCGTGGTGGTCAGCAGCACGAGCCTGGAATTGGGCATCGACGTCGGCGCCGTGGACCTGGCGGTGCTGGTTCATCCGCCGGGCGACGTGGTGCGGCTGCTGCAGCGCGTCGGCCGGGCGGGGCATGGACCGGGGCGCGTGCGGCGCGGCCTGGTGTTCACGTCTTCGGCGGCGGAATTGCTGGAAGCCGTCGTCACCGTCGCTTCCGGCCGGACGACGCAGTGCGAGCCGCTGGACGTCCCGGCTCACCCGCTGGACGTGCTCTGCCAGCAGCTGGCGGGCATGGCGGCGGCTGGAACGTGGTCGGCCGACGAGGCGTTCATCCTGGTCCGCCGCGCTTCCCCCTATCGCGATCTTTCGAGGACGGATTTCGACGATTGCCTCGCCTATCTGCACGGCCTGGACCGCGACGGCCGGGAATGGCTGCCGCCGCGGCTGGACGGCGACGCCGACGCTTTTGCGATCCGCGATGAGCGCACCGCCCGCCTGCTGCGCCGCAATCTGGGCGTCATCGTGGCGGCGGAGCGCATCACGGTGCAGGCGCCGTTTCACCGCGATTCGCCGGTAAGCGCCGAGCCTGAATGGTTGGAAATCGGCGACGTGGACCAGGCGTTTGCCGACCGCTTGCAGCCCGGCGACCGTTTCCTGCTGGACGGCCGCTGCCTGGAGTTTCGCCGTCGGGCGGGCGAATCGGTGTTCGTCGAGGAGGTTCCGGGCCGTCCCGCGACGCCGCGCTGGGGCGGCGACGGTTGGCCGATCTCGCCGGAGCTGGCGCGGCGGCTGTTCCTGCTGCGCGGGCAGGCGGCGGAAGCGCTCTGCGAAGGGCCGGCGGCGCTGGCCGAGATGCTCGGGCGCGATTACGGCGCCGACGGCGACGCGGCAGCCTTGCTGACCGCGTATTTCCAGGGTCAGGAATGCATCAGCGAGATTCCCGACGCGGCATCTCTGCTGATCGAGGAAGTCGTTTGCGATCAGGGGGCGGATTATTATTTTCACGCGCCGCTGAACCGCAAGGGCAACGACGCCCTGGCCCGCGTCGCGGTGCATCGGCTGGCGCGCGATCACGGCCGCAGCGCGGCCGCGGTGGTCGCCGACCTGGGATTTGCGCTGCGTCTGCACGGCGTCGTGGACGATCCGCCGGCGCTGGCGCGGGCGCTTCTGACTGCGGCCCATTTCGCATCCGATTTGGGTGCGGCGCTGGCGGACGGCCCTGCGCTGCGGCAGCGTTTCGGCCGGGTCGCGCTGACCGGTCTGATGCTGCTGCGGAATCCGCTCGGCCGCGGCCGGCGCGTCGGCTGGCGCGACTGGGGCGAACGCCGGCTGTTCGATCAGGTGCGAGCGCGCGACGCCGATTTCGTCCTGCTGCGCCAGGCGGCGCGGGAGATTCGCGCCGACCTGTGCGACCTGGACGCGGCGCGGGATTTTGTCGAGGGGCTGGCGCGACAGCCGATCCGATGCCGGCGGCTGTGGCGGCCGTCGCCGTTCGCCGAAGGCTGGACGCAGGCGGCGGACGGCCCGGCCGAGCCGCTGGAGACGCCGGGCGAAGTGCTGCGGCGGCTGCACGAAGCGCTCACGGGCCAACGCTGCGGATAGAATGTTCGTATGAACAAAAAGCGCACTACTCCCGTCCCCTACGTCCAGCCGTACCGCTATCCGTCGCCCAACATCCCGATGACGGCGATCCGCCGCTTCGCGCGCCAAATCGCCGAGCGCTTCCATCCGCAAAAAATCATCCTTTTCGGCTCTTACGCCTATGGAAAACCGCATGAGGAGAGCGACGTCGATTTGCTGGTGATTATGCCGGCGCGGAACGTCGTGGATCAGTCCATTCGCATTGGCCTGGCGTTCGAGCGACCGTTCTCCTTCGACCTGATCGTGCGAACCCCGGGGCAGGTGGAGCGCGGCCTGAGAGAAGACAATTGGTTTCTGCGGGAGATTGTAGAAAAGGGAAAGGTCCTTTATGAAGCGCCAGACAGCCCAGTGGGTGCTCAAAGCCGAAGAGGATTGGGAGGGGGCCAACTTTCTCGCCGCAGGAAAGCCGCCTCTGCGCGATCTCACTTGTTTCCACTGTCAGCAAG
>DATKHW010000227.1:0-2333 GCA_035546275.1 Gemmataceae bacterium | reverse complement strand
GCAATCAGCTGCTATCGTGGGATCATGTTCTGGACAAAATGCTGACCCTGCGGCCGAGCGACGGCCAGATGTACGCCGTTCGCGCCCGTGTGCATATGGGGGTCCATCAATGGGACAAAGGATTCGCCGCCTTCGCTGACGCAATCAAGCTGCGGCCCGACGATATCGACCTGCGGCTGGAACGCGGTGGGTATTACGCCCAAATGGGTCGCTGGAAGGAAGCGGCGGCGGACTTCGACCGCGTTATGGCGGAGCGGCCGTTCGGCGAGGAGTGGTACCAGGACGCCTGCTTGCATGTGCTGAGCGGGGACGCTGACGGCTGGCGAAAATTGTGCGGGCAAGCGGCGGAACGGTACGGCAAAACGACGGTCGCGGCCGACGCTTACACGGCCGGTCGCATCCTTGCACTGGTCCCCGGCGCCGGCGTGGATCCCGCACTAGCTGTTCGATTGGAGGAGCGGGCCGTCGCCTCGCAGGCGACCAGCGCGTATTACCTGCACCACCTAGGGCTGGCGCATTACCGGGCCGGTCACTTTGACGCGGCGGTGCATTGGCACCGCGAATCGCTGAAAACGGCGGGGTATGCGGCGACGCTGAATGGGCAGAATTTGGATCCCGGCGACCTTCCCGCCAACGCGCCCACAGGGGCGAACGCGGCGCCGCTGACTTTGCTGGGCCTTGCCCTGGCGTATCACGGCCTGAAACAGCCCGACGAAGCGCGGCGGTGGCTGGACAAGGCCAATGCTTGGCTCAAGCAGGCCAACGCCGATCAGCCCAAGGAAGAGGCGGAGTTCCAACCGCCCAGCTTGGTGTTGTCCGACTGGCTGGAGTTTCAGGTGCTGCGCCGCGAGGCCGAGACGGCGCTGAAGGAAGCCGCGCCGGGGCCGGCGAAGTAGTTCATTGGCGAACGACGGAGCCTCTCATGCTGGACGCCCTCACCTTCTTGGAGAATACCGGAGCGGCGCTGGTCCTGGGCGTGGCGATCGGTCTGGAACGGCAATTTCGGCAACACCCGGCCGGCCTGCGCACCAATGCCCTTGTCTGCGTCGGGGCGGCGCTGTTCGTCTCGCTGGCGGACCTCCTGATGAGCTTGAACGTGCCGGGCGTCGATCAGACGCGCATGGCCGGCTACGTCGTCAGCGGCATCGGCTTCCTCGGCGGCGGCGTCATTCTGCGCGAGGGGCTGACAGTCAAGGGCATGAGCACGGCCGCCACGCTTTGGTGCGTGGCCGCGGTCGGCGCGCTGGCGGGCGCCGGTTTTCCGCTTCATGCGGCGGTGGGAACCGCGTTCGTCCTGGCGCTGAACGTGGGCCTGCGACCGATCGGTCGATGGATCGACGCCCGAATGCAGTACGCGACGGACGTGGAAACCGCTTACCGTATCCGAGTGGTGTGTGAACGGCGGCAGGAGACGCTTGTCCGCAGCATTCTCGTGCGACACATCAACTCGCATCCCACCATGATGGTGCATGGCATCACGACGCAGGACGCCGAGCGGCCCGATCTGACGGTGGTGGTGGTCGACGTCTTTTCGCACTCGAAAGACGACCGCGCGGTGCAGGAGCTGATGAGCCGGATTAACATCGAGCCGGGAATCTCGGCCGTTCACTGGGATCGGTCGCATTAGCGTCTCAGTTTGGGTCGGTGTGGCCGGGGCTGAGTCTTTGAAGCCCCGGTACAGCCGGGAAAACCATACCGGGCCTTCGAAGACTCAGCCCCGGCCACCCTAGCCGCCAGCAAAGTGAGACGCTGCCCGCAACCGGCTGACCTTGCATTCCGCCCCTGCCATCTGTTCCGCTGTGCGCGGTGCGTCCCGCTGCTGGAACAGCTGTCATGCCCGTGCATCTGCATACGCACAGTTGGTACTCCCTTCTGGAGGGTGCCTCCAGCCCCGACGCCCTGCTCGACCGGGCGGTCGAACAGGGCTACACGGCTTTGGCGCTCACGGACGCCAATAATCTCTATGCGGCGACGGTCTTCGCCGAGGCCGCCCATCGCCGCGGCGTCCGGCCGCTGCTGGGCGCCTGTCTGCGGCAAAACCGCTGGCGTTGCGTCGCCCTGATCGAGGACCGCACCGGCTACCGCAGCCTGTGCCGCATCCTCAGCCGTCTGAACCTCTCCCGCGTCGGCGGTTCACCGCCCGCCGTATTGACCGATTTGCTCTCCGCTAACGCCGAAGGACTGCACGTCCTCGTCGAGGACGCCGCGCTGGCCGAGCGGCTGCGCGAGGCGTTCGGGCCGCGGTTGTGGCTGGAAATCGTTCGGCCGGCCGTCGGCGCGACGGCGGGACGGCGCGAAACCGATCTGCTCGCCTGCGGCCGGCGTCTCGGCCT
>DATKHW010000226.1:0-5808 GCA_035546275.1 Gemmataceae bacterium | reverse complement strand
CGCCGCGCCGCTCGCCCCGGCCGATCCCTTCGACCCGCGCTTCCGCTTGGCCTGCGATCTGTACAACGCCGCTCTGTGCAAGTGCATCGCCGCCGCGCAGCGCGTCGGCCGACTCGACCCGCGGCAAGAGCTGCGTCTGTCCGCCGCCGACGGCGGCGCCTTCACCCTGTCGGTCGTCCACGCCGGTTTCCCCTGGAAGCCCGAGGAGTTCGGCCCGCTGCTCCCCTGCGACGACTACACGGTGGAGGGCCTGGCGAACATGCACCACGGCTACGGCCTGGGCGTGCCGCTCATCGCCGTCCGCGCCGCCGACGCTCCGGCGCCGGAACACAAATACTATCCAAAAAAGGTCAGCTTCCCCGTCACCGCCTTCTTCCGCTTCGACGGCGGCCTGGCCGAGCTGGGCGAGCGCCGCACCGGCCGGCTGGAGCTGTACAACCCGCTTACCATCCAGGCCATCGAGGTGCGCGGCCGAACCGTGCCGCTGGAAACCGACCTGACTACGCCCTTGGCCTATTTCCTCTCCGACACGAAGCTGAGCAACGCGGCCTACGTCGGCTTCCTCCGCCCTGCTTCGCTGCAAGGCCGTTACGGCATCCATATGCTGGAACCGTATCAGCCGGGCAAGATTCCCGTCCTGCTCGTTCACGGACTTTTGTCCTCGCCCCTGACGTGGATGCCGGTCTTCAACGATCTGCGGGCCGACCCCGAGCTGCGGCAGAAATTCCAGTTCTGGTTCTATTTCTATCCGACTGGCGACCCCTACATCGCTACGGCCGCCGACCTGCGGCGCGACCTCGAAGACCTGCGGACCGACCTCGACCCCGACCACAAGGACGCGGCCCTCGATCGCATGGTGCTGGTCGGCCACAGCATGGGCGGGTTGATTTCGAAGCTGCTGACGGTGGACAGCGGCGACGACTTCTGGAAGCTGGTGAGCGATCGGCCTTTCGGCGACCTGGCGCTGCGGCCGGAAACGCGCAATGAGCTAAAGCGGATATTTTTCTTCCAAAAGGAACCGTGTGTGCGACGGGTGATCTTCCTCGGTACGCCGCACCACGGCTCGCGGCTCAGTCCGTCGCCGGCGGGGCGGCTGGCCGACGACCTGGTGCGGTTGCCGCAGGGACTGATGGACGCGGTGCAGGACGCCGCCTCGGAAAACCCCAACGAGCCGCAGCTGCGCCAGCTGACAAGCATCCCCACAAGCGTGGATTTGCTGGCTCCTGCTTCGCCGGCCTTGGAGCTGTTGGCGTCGCGGCCGCATCCCAAGGACGTGCATTACCACTCGATCGTCGGCGTGGCCCCGTCGTCGCAGACGCTCTGGGAGCGAGCGCTGGGCGGCCCTACGGAGTCGGGCGACGGCGTGGTGCCGTATACCAGCGCTCATCTCGATGACGCCGAATCGGAGCTGATCGTCGCGGCCGATCACTTTCACGTGCATCAGCACGCGCTGTCGGTGCTGGAAATCCGCCGCATTCTGCTGGAACATGCGCGCGAGGACGCGCCGCCCTGATTTGTTTCCCTTTATGTGTGCCCGTTGCGCTGCTGGCGCATCTTGGCGACCTCCTGCGCCACCATCTCGCGGCGAGCGTCGATGATCTTGCGCTGTTCACGAATACTGAATCGCCGCGTGGCCCAGATATCCACAGCCGCGATGGCCAAGAGCGCCAGCAAAAGGAGGAGAAACGCGATCCAGACGATCGCATAGAGGCGCATGAAGGCGTGGTTTTCCGGCGTGTTGTTTTGGGGCGGCCCCTGAGCGGCGAGCTGGGCCACGCGCGGCCCCATGATGAGGGCGGCCCAGCCCAGCAGCGCCGCCATCGGCAGCATCAGGGCGGAGCCGGCCAGCCGTCGCCAGGCCTGACCGCGCCGCCAACGGGCCTCGTCCGGCGAAAGGGTGTGCGGCCCGCGCAGCCGGCGCAGCATCCGGACTTGCAGCCAGCCGTACACAGCGGCCAGCGCGGTCAAGGCGCCGACTAGCAGGGCGGCGGACGCGATTTCCTTCCACTCCACGGGGCTGCTCCACGATGCACGGCCAGCGCTATTTTGCGCGCTGCACCCACACGCCCAAGACGCGGGCCACCTGGTCCAGGCTGTCGCCGGCGCAGTTCTCCGGCGTATCGGTCAATCGGTGCCAGTGCGGATAGTCGAAGTCGATGATGTCCACGGCCGGGATGCCGGCCTTGTTAAGCGGCAGGTGGTCGTCCTCTACCGCGAACTTGCTGAACTCGCTGGAGCGGAAAGCGGTGCAACCCATGTCGTCGGCCGACTTCCACAGTTCGCGCACCAGGTCGGGGGCCTTCCAGAACGAGTTCTTCTCGATGGGGAACCGGGCGTTCTTGCCGCCGATCATGTCCAGCAGCACGGCCCCGACGTACTGCGTCTTGTTCTTGTCCTTGCTCTTCGTGTATTGCTTGGCGAACTCCTTTGAGCCGAAGAAGTACTCGTCGCTTTGGTCGAAAACATACTCTTCGCCGTCGAAAAAGGCGAAATCGACGCCGACGCTGGGGTCGATATCCTTCATGTGGTTGCCCATTTCCATGAGCAGCGCGACGCCGGAGGCGCCGTCGTTGGCGCTGATGAAGGGATCGTGCCAGCGCTGCCGGCTCGGCTCCTGATCGGCGATGGGCCGGGTGTCGTAATGGGAGCAGAGGAGGACGCGGCGCGGCCGATCGGGGTTCCAGCGGACGATGAGGTTGGCCATTTCCACGTCGCGGCCTTCGCTGCGCTGGCGAGCCGTGAAATGCTGGAAGGACACGTCGGCGCCGAGGTCCTCGAAGTGCTTTTTGATGAGGTCCTGCTGCTGCTTCATGCCATCGGTTCCGCTGATCCGAGGGCCGATCTTGCACACGTCCTTGAGATAGCCCATGGCGCGGTCGGCGTCGAAGGCCAGCGGCGCCGGGCCGCGGTCGGAGGCGAATCCGTCCTTCGGCTTGGCGGCGGATTGCTGGGCCATGCCGCAACCCAGCACGACCAGCCAAACCACGCCCGCACACACGACTGTCGCCGCCGCGCCCAACGCGAACCGAAGCATAACCGGGCCTCCTGCTCCAGGGACCGAGCATAGAACCGCCGCTGCGCATCATACCCATCGGCGCGCCGGCGGGCGAGGCCGCTTTGGAAATGCAGGGTGGGTTGAGCGCAAGCGAAACCCAGGGAGAATTATGGAGTCGGCGCTGGTGGGTCTCGCCGACGCTCGACCCACCCTACGGTTACAGATACTTCTGGTCCGGCGTCGCGGGGATGACGTCCTGGTTCGGCGGCGGCTTGGGTTCGAGGTCGCCGTCGGGCGCGGGCTGTTCGCCGGGCACCGTTTCCGGCGCGGCCGGCTCCGGCCGGAAGGCGATCACGAACGCCAGGGCGCATACCACCAGGATCGCCACCGGCACCAGGAACGTCTTGTGCCAGTCGTGGTCGAAGTAGTCGTCGACCCAGCCGGCGATAAGCGAGCTAATGCACATGCCGACGCCGTAGGTGGCCAGCAGGAACAGGCCCTGGGCACTGGCGCGCACGTCCTTGGGCGCCACGCGGTCGCTGTAGACCATGCAGCCGGCGAAGAAGAAGCCGAAGCCGAATCCGTGCAGCGCCTGCGATAGGATCACCGCCCATACCGGCTGGCCGATGGCGAACATGCCGTAGCGAACCGCCCAGGCGATGATGCCGATGCCGATCGTCCAGGTGAAGCCGATTTTCCGGAGGGCGAAAGGCAAGAGAGCCAGTACGCCGATCTCGACGAACTGGCCAATCGTCTGCACGCGGATCGCGTTGGCCTTGGAAAGGCCGAGGCCGCCCCGGTCCACGGCATTGTTGCTGAATGCCACCAGCGCTCTCGTTTGCAGGTCCGCGAGCGGCCGCACCTTGCCGAGGAACTCGCCGATCTGGTCCGCCGTCAGCTGCTTGGCGCCCGGGTTCACCTCGGCGAGCAGGTGCGCCGCGTCGGCGGGCGCCAGCGTCTTCTTCAAATAGTCCTGGTCCAGCGGCCACTCCGTGCGAGCATTCCATGCCTTGATGTACTCCCCGGTTAATCGCTCCTGGTCCGCGGCGCCACCGGGCGGCGGGTCCGCCTTGAGGGCCTCATGTACGGCCGCGGCCTTGTCGATCTGGGTCTTGTAGCTTTCCAGCTCGGCCTTGCTGAGCTTGTCGTCGCCGTTGGCGTCCAGCAGACGCATCAGCAGCTTGGCCTGCTCCTCGTCGCCGCCCGAGGCCGCTTCCAGCTGCTTCAGCCGGAGGGACGGGCCGGGCGAGTCCGCGAAGAAGCCCGCCGTCAGGACGTAGTAGAACTGTAGCTCCGTGGAGACGATCAGCGCCACACCCATCATTACGGCGAACGACGGCTTCCGCATTAGCTTGAGGGCTTCCAGGAAGGCGAAGGGGCTTTCCGCCTTCTTGGCCGGCGGCGTGTTCGGCAGCGTAATGCAGTAAGCCGCCATAACAAGGCTCAGCACGCCGGCGAATATGAGACATTGACCGACGTTTTGCTGTCCCACCACGCTGTCGAGCCAGCCGCTGAAGGCCCAGCCGATGGCGATCCAGCCAATAGTGCCCCAGAGGCGGACGCCGCCAAAGTCTTTTTCCCCATTGGGCAGGTGGTGGAAGGCCAGCGAGTTGGTAAGGGCCACCGACGGGCCAAACATCAGGCAGTGGCCGAGGATGAGCCAGAACATGCCCCAGAAGCTGGTCACGAAGAAGGCGGCCAGGATGAAAAGGCCGCCGATCAGATGGCTGACCGCCAGGAAGCGCTGGGTGGCGAAATAGCGGTCGGCCAGCTGCCCGGCCACGAAAGGCGACAGGATGGTCGCCAGCGGCATGGTCAGGTAGACCATGTTGATTAAAAAGCTGACGCTCGGGCCGCGGAAGCTGTCCAGCTGGGCGAGGTGCAGGTTTAGCGTCGGCGCCCATACGCCCCAGATGGCGTACTCCAAAAACATCATGATCGACAGGCGGACGCGGACCGATCCCATCGCAGGCACTCCCGTGGCAGGGCAAGCTAGGTCGCACTGTAGGGCGCGGAGGGGGCGGAAGCAATGAAAAAACGGGCGCGTCACCGCCGCCCCTGCCGAATCGCCTCCTTCATGTCGCGGACGGCCCGCTCCATGCCGACCAGCACCGCACGCGACACGATGCTGTGACCGATGTTCAGCTCCTCCACTTCCTGGAGCGCCGCCAGCGGCTGCACGTTGGTGTAAGTCAGCCCGTGGCCCATGTGGACGTGCAGCCCCTGGTCGCGCGCCAGCAGCGCCGCCTCCGCCAGCGCCGTCAGCTGCTCGGCGCGTGCCGCCTGCGTTTTCGCCTCGGAATAGCGGGCCGTCTGGATCTCCACCGCGTTGGCGCCGAGCATCCGGGCCGCGTGGATTTGCACCGCGTTGGGGTCGATGAACAGCGCGACGTGGATGTCGCACTCCTTCAGCCGCTTCACGATGCGGGCCACCGCCGCTTCATGGGCGACTACGTCGAGGCCGCCTTCGGTGGTCAGCTCTTCGCGGCGTTCCGGCACCAGCGTGGCCTCGTCCGGCTTGACCTCGCAGGCGAAGTCGGCGATGGCGTCCACGGCGGCCATCTCCAGGTTGAGCCGATTCGTCACCAACGGCCGCAGCAGCCGTACGTCGCGCTCCTGGATGTGCCGGCGATCCTCGCGCAGATGGACGGTGATTCCATCGGCGCCGCCGAGCAGGGCCAGCACGGCCGCGGCGACGGGATCGGGTTCGTCCGCCCGGCGCGCTTGCCGCAGCGTGGCGACGTGGTCGATATTCACGCCAAGCCGGATCATAGAAGGACTCCTTTTCTTCTAGTTGCAGGGTGGGTCGAGCG
>DATKHW010000225.1:0-8162 GCA_035546275.1 Gemmataceae bacterium | reverse complement strand
CACAGCCAGCTGGGACGCGCCCTTCTTCGCCTGCTCCCTGGCGTTCAGCCCTGACGGCAAGACCCTGGCTTCGGGGTGCGGCGGCAATAAGGTTCACTTGTGGGACGTGGCGACCGGCAAGAACAGAGCGCTGCTTGAGCTGGACCACGAGTTTGCGAATCCTCTTGTGGCGTTCAGCCCGAACGGCAAAATGCTGGTTTCGGGGGGCGCGTGCATCGCCGACATGAACGTGTGGGATGCGGCGAGCGGCAAAAACGTAGCCGTCCTCAAGGGCTACGACCTGTACGGCAGCCGGGCCGTGTTCTTCTCGCCGGACGGCAAGACGCTGGCCACGGTCGGCTATCACGACGGCGTCAAGCTTTGGGACCTCAAGACGAGCAAGAACACGGCCACATTCAAGCTCGGCGAATACACTCCCGCGGCGGCGTTCAGTCCCGACGGCCGGGTGCTGGCTGTGGGCGGCGCCGATAAGACGGTGCAGCTCTGGGACGTCGGCGGCACAACCGGCGTGGATTGGTAATCACGCGGACTTATCGGAGCCGCGCACGCAGCGCAGCGGAGCAAGCAGTCCTCCCCACTTATTCCGCTGCACTGCGCGCACGGCTGCGACGCCACAGTCAAGGCGGGATAAATCGCAATGGACGAGCCGGCGGCGCCAGCAAGGGACGCCGTCAATATCACTTGCTTGCGCTTCGTGCCGTCCACCGAGGAGAAATCATGAACCGCCGCCGTTTCCTGCACATGTCCGCCGCTCTCGCCGCCGCACCGTTGGCCTTCGCCGACGAGTCGAAAAAGCCGCTCAGCGAGCGCCTCAACATCGGCGTCGTCGGCTGCGGCGAGAAGAGTCAGGGGGAATATAACCTCCACAACGTCGCCAGTGAAAACATTTACGCCCTCTGCGATGTGGATGAAAACCGCGCCGCCAAGGCCCGCGCCGAGTTTCCGCAGGCGAAGTTCTTCACGGACTATCGCCGTCTGCTCGATCTCAAGGAAATCGACGCCGTCGTGTGCGCCACGCCGGATCAAATGCACGCTTTCGTCGGCGTCGCCGCCATGCGCGCCGGCAAGCACCTCTACTGCGAAAAGCCGCTGGCCCATTCCGTCGCCGAAGTTCGTCTCATGCGGAAGACGGCCGCGGCCATGGGCGTCGTCACTCAGATGGGTACGCAGATCCACGCCAAGGACAACTACCGCCGCGCCGTCGAGATCGTCCAAGCCGGCGTCCTCGGCCCCGTCGAGCGCGTCCACGTCTGGTGCGACCGCCGGCCGGATCGCCGTATGCTGTCGAAAACGAAGCTCGATGTGCCGTCCGGCTTCGACTGGGACCTGTGGCTGGGGCCGGCGCCGCAGCAGGATTATGACACGGCCTTCGTGCCGTTCCACTGGCGCTGGTTCTGGGACTTCGGCGGCGGCGAGCTTGCCGACATGGCCTGCCATTTCATGGACCTGCCCCACTGGGCGCTCGGCCTCACGACGCCGCTCACCGTCGCGGCCGCCGGCAAGAAGATCAAGGACGGCGATCAGCAAACTCCCGATCTGCTGCAGGTGGATTACACCTACCCGGCCCGCGGCGATCAGCCGAAGGTGCATCTGACGTGGTACAACGGCGTGCCGGGGCCGGACCTCGAAGCCGCGGAGCCATACCACGGCTTCCGCAACGGCGTCCTCTTCGAGGGGTCGAAGGGCCGGCTCATGGCCGACTATGACCATCTGAAATTGCTGCCCGAAGAGCAATTCGCGGATTTCACGCCGCCGAAGCCGACCATTCCGCCGTCGATCGGCCATCACAAGGAATGGATCGATGCGATCAGGGGCGCCGGCACGACGCTGTGCCATTTCGGCTACAGCGGTCCGCTGGCGGAGACGGTGCTGCTGGGCAACGTGGCGTATCGGTCGGGCAAGACGATCGCTTGGGATGAGAAGGCGGGCAAAACGGATTCGGCAGAGGCCGACGCGTATTTGCAGCGCGAGTACCGCAAGGGATGGGCGCTGTAGGCGAGCGTTTATTCTCCCGGTGCGGCGCGAAAGCGCTCACAGAAACTGCTTACAAAACGGCCTCAGCAGCGCCTCTGGATACAAGCAGAAGGCGTAGTCGCGCCGGCGCATCACGGCGGCCGTCGCCAGCCGACGATCCACTTCGGTCAGTTCCGTGCGCAACCGCTGCTCTTCCTTCATAAGCGGAGCGCGTAACTCCGCAGTGGCCGCGCGGAGGGCCAGGAAACGCTCCCGCCGACCGGCGGCGTCTTGCGGCGTCGCGGCGATCAGCGCCTGTTTGCGCGCCGTCCACTCCTTTATCTCGCCATTGCCGGGCGGCAAATGGCGCTGCGGGTTCCAGTGCAGGTCGCGCCGCTCGTGAGCCAAACGACGGCGATCATCCGGTCCCACCGGCGGCGCCTGCAGCGGCAGCAGGCGCGTGGCCGACAGAATCAGGAAGGCCGGCGGTTCACGGCCGTAGAAGCGCTGAATTAGCTCGTCGGTCAGCTCGTCGTATTTTCCGCCGCCGATGCCGTGAATGAACAGGTCGCCGAGGAACAGCCGGGCGTACAGCGTGTTGGTGAGCGCCCGACTGCGCACCTTGAGACCTTGCCGTTCTCGCTCGGCCCATGCCGCTGTTGTGGCATGGTCTGGAGACCAAGCCACAACGGGAGCGGGCAGCGCCGGCCACATTTCCTCGCCGATGCGCAGTTCAATCCAATCCGGCCGGGTCCGCGCGAACAGTCGGCCTCGCCTCACCCTACCCTCTCCCCCATCGGCTGGGAGAGAGGGTAGGGTGAGGGGGCCGGCACGCCAGCCCCAAAACGGCGCCTCCAGCCAATCTCCCTCCGCCGCCAGGTCCGGCACGGGATGGTTCCGGCTGCGGATGCCGTGACGGCGGCGATATTCGCGCACGGCGTCGTTGTAAACGGCATGAAATCGCGGCAATTCGGCCAGCAGATGGGCCGCGAACCAGGCGAACGGCGCCGTCCCGCACAGGACGCTGACCGGCAGCTCCAGGTTGTGACAACCCCAACGGCGTTCCAGCTCCCGCCGGGCCGCGGCGAAGCATTCCCCCAAGAGCAGCGTCCGCTCCGCTTCCTGACGTACCAGAGGCCAAAAATCCGTCAAGAGTGGCTCAAAGCCCCATTGCCGCACCACCGCCGCCGTCGCCTCGCCGAAGCCGTCGAACAGGGCCCGATCGGCGATCGGCCGCTCCTCCCACGGCGCCTCGCCGGAACCGTGGTCGAAGGGGATGAGGACGGCGTGGGGATTCTCCGAGCGCACCGCCGCTGGGGTGGGGACGCGCAGGGCGGTCGTTTTGACGGAATCGTTGTCGACGACGAGATTGATCGGCGTCCGGCCGTGCCGGCGGGCCAGGCCGTGCAGCGCGAAATTCTTCACCCACACGCCGGGATGAAACAGCTCCGGCTGATGGCCCGCGAGGATCAAGCCCTCGCCAAAGCCCTCGGGGACCGGCTCGCCGCGGCGGCGAAAAAACTCGCGCGCCGCCTCGACGGCGCTCCGCCGGGCCTCCCGTTGCAGGTCCGTCCAGGATTGACCGGCCAGGGGCGGCGCCCGCTCCAGCCGGCGGCGGTTCTCGGCCAGCAGCCGGCCGACTTCCGGCAACGGCGGCTCGGCCGCGACGGCGCCGTCCTCGATCGGAGCGTGCGGAACGACGCGGCCGCTCACCGACAGGCCCTCTTGGGGAAGAAGAAGCCGAATGGACACGGCGTCGCCTGCGGCGGATGAGCCGTTGCAGCACGGTCAGGAGACCGTGCCACTGCCGTTTCTGCTTCGGCCGTGGCGATCACCCGGCGATAGTAGGCGAGTCGTTCCGATGCATCATCCAGCAGGCCGCCGAAGGCCCGGTTGGGGTCGAGGTAGAGCCGGGGCACGCCGACTTCCTTGATGCGCAGACCCGCCTTGGCCGCCTGGACCCACAGTTGCAACGGCATCCCCCATCCCGGTTCCGTGATGTGCAGCTTGGCCAGCGCCTCCCGGCGATAGGCCTTGAAGCCGCAGAAGGCGTCGGTCAATTGCAGACTGTAACGGGCGGTCAGCTCGGCGGTGATTTCCTGGTTGATGCGTCGGCGGTCCTGCGGCGCCAGCGCATCCTGGCGGAAGTCGCGCAGGTAGCGGCTGCCGGAGACGATGTCGGCGTCGTGGATCGCTTCCAGCAGCACGGGAATGCGGGCCGGCTCGTGCTGGCCGTCGCAGTCCATCGTCACCAGGACGTCGTAGCCATGAACCGCGGCGTACTCGAAAGCGGAAATGAGGGCCGCGCCGTAACCGCGGTTGTGGGGATGGCTGACGACCTCGATCCCCGGCTGGCGGGCGAGCAGCTCCGGGGTGCGGTCGGTGGAGCCGTCGTTGACGACGAGGATGTGCGGGCTGTAGCGCCGCACCTCGTCCAGGACGGCCGCAACGCTGCGCTCTTCGTTGTAAACCGGGATGGCCGTTAGAAAGTTCATGGGGAACGCCTCAGCGCCAGGGACTTGCCCGTCTCCATCGTTCCTTCATTGTAGGGAGGAGGGAATTGACAAGTCAAAAGGGGGTCCGGCGTGCCGCGCGGCGAGCGGCCCACGTAAGCCGGCTGATGAACTCGATCAGCCGGCTTACGCCGGCCGCTCGCCTGTCGCCAAAACCGTTTGACAACCCCTCCCATCACTTCCATACTGAGTAAAGTTTCCGCCCCGCCGCCCGTCTTGGCTTGTGCGTGCTGCGTATCCGCGGCCGACCCGTGCTATTCCTGGACCCAGCTCCTCCGAGGCCTGACCATCCATGAAACGTGGACTTCTTCTGCTGTTGGGGGCCGTTTTCCTCGTCGCCGGGCGGACGGCGGCCGAAGACCCCGCGGTGCAAGAAGACATGCGCTTCGTCCAGGAGCTGCGCAAGCAGCACATGAGCGACCTGGCGCTGGAGTACCTGGAACGGCTGAAGAAAACCGCCTCGCCGGATTTGGCCAAGGCGCTGCCGCTGGAGATGGCGCGGACGCGGCTGGAAGCGGCCATCGAAGAACCGGACAGCGCCAAGCGCCTCGGCCTCTACAGCGACGCCCGCGACGAATTTCAGAGATGGATCAAGGAAAACCCCACCGATTCGCGCGTCCCGGACGTGCAGGTCGACCTGGCGCAGGTCACCGTGCAAAAGGGGCGGACCCAGCTGAGCCGCGCTTACCTCAACGAGGATTTCGAGACCAAGGAGACGCAGGAATCCCGCGACGCCCGCACCACCTTCCAGCAGGCCGCGACCCAGCTGCAGGATGCGGCCAAGAACCTGCGCGACCAGGCGCGCATGCAGGCCGATCTGGACCTGGCGATCAATCTTTTCGACCAGGCCCAGACCTATCCGCTCGGCGCCGATCCGACGAGCGAGCTGAGCAAAACCCGCAACGACATGTACGCCAAGGCCCAGAAGGCTTTTGAAACGCTGGGGGCCAAGGACGACACGAACCCGATCTGCTGGACGGCGAAGGCGTGGGCCGGCCGATGCCTGCACATGCTGGGCGATTTTCCCGGCGCCAAAACGCGCTATCAGCAGGTCCTCGCGGGGGACGACCGCCATGCGGCCGATGCGAAACGGCTGACGCGCTACTTCTACGTGCTGCTGCTGGACGAGCTGGACCCGTCGCTGCGGGGGAAAGACGAGAACGACCTCGGCATCATCAATAAGGCCAAGGCGTGGGCGGCGGAGAACCCCGGCAAATCGCCGGAACTCAACGCCGTTGAGTTCCTCCTCGCCAAGAAGTACGAGGCGCTGGCCCTGCCCGAAAAGGACCACGCCCAGAAGTCCGCCGACCTCAACGAGGCCCTGCGCTACTACCGTTTGGTCGAAGCGTCGGAGAACGACTACACCGACCGCGCCCGCCGGGCCAAGATCGGCATCATCGCCACGCAGCAAAACGGTTTCAAGGAGCCGATCGAGCAGCTCAAGGACTTCGAGAATTGTTACGTCCGGGCCCAGTATGAGCTGATTCAGCAGGCCAAGGCGGTGAAGGAGGCCAAGACGCCGGAAGAGACGAAGAAGGCGCGCGAAGATCATGCGGCGCTCATCACGGCCGCCCTGGAACGCGGCCTCAAGCTGGCCAACGAGTCGAAGAAGGGCGACGAGGCGCTGGAATTGGCCAACGCCAAGGCGATGACGGCCTACCAGTACCTCAACGCCAAGAGGTACCGCGAAGCCATCGGCCTGGGTGAAAAATTCGCCAAGAGCGATCCGCGATCATCGCAAGCGGCGGAGACGGCCGTTTACGTCCTCCAGTCCTACGCGGAGCTGGTCGGCCAGGAGGAGGCGATGGACAATCCGCCGGCCGAGCTGCCGGCCGATCGCAAGAGCCTCATCGATTTCGTGCAGTACATGGAAAAGACCTGGCCGAAGGAGGCGGCCGGCGACATGGCCCGCCACCAGCTCGCCCTGCTCTACATCAACGACAAGATCGGCGGCGACGAAACCGACCCCATCAAGCGCCGCGCCAACAACATTCGAGAGGCGATCAAGACCCTCGGCCGCATCACGCCGAACTACGGCAATCGCACCGTGGCGCAGTATCAGCTGGCCCAGTTCTGCTTCGACGCGGACAAGTCGTCGGTCCCGCCGCTGGACGGCGACGCCGAGGGCGGCTATCGCAAGCGGGCCCTGGAAGCGCTGCGAACCATCCCGCCGCTGAACGCCGACGCCGACCCGACGGCGACCCAGGTCTATTTCATCTCCAAGTGCCGCCTGGCCCAAGAGGATTTCGCGGACAAAAACTACGACGAGATGGAGCAGCTGACGCAAGCGCTCCTGCCGCTCTTGCCCGGCGCGACCCTGGATGCGGACCCGGCCAAGAACCAGGCCAAGCACGCCGAGTTCGAGGCCAGCATCAAGAGCTTTCAGATGTACGCCCACTGGGCCAAGGCCTCCATCGAGGCCGACGCGGCCGAGAAGGGCGATCCCAAGGACCGCCCGGCCCACTACGCCAAAGTCCTGACGCTCCTCGACCCGATTGTGGACGATATTGCGGCGGGCAAACATCCGGAATTGCAGAACAACCCGACGCTGCTGCACGGCGTGCTGGACAACGCCCTGCGCGCGACCATTCAGCTGAACAAGCTGGACCGGACCAAGGTGGTGCTGAACGGCTACAAGGCGGCGGCTGCCCCCGGCGCGGCCGACGCCGGCGCGGCGGAGGTGCTCAAAGAGCTGGTGGTGTTCATTCCGCCGCAGCTGGAAGCGCTGAAGCACAAGGGCGACGCGGCCGCTTTGGAGAAGGCCAAGAAGGATTTCGGCGCCATCCTCGCGGACACGATCAAGCCGTTGCAGGGCGACAAGCTGACGCCGCAGCTGTCCTATTACACGGCCAAGATTTATTCGAGCTTGGACCAGCACAAGGAGGCGGCCGAACTGCTGGAAAAGGTCCCCGACCCAGGCGCGGACCCGATGGACGACAAGGAGAAAATGTACCAGGCGATTCGCTTGCAGCTGGTGCGCGAACGGCGGATGAACGGCGAGGCGGCGGAGGCGCGCAAGGTGCTGAGCGAGATCATGGGCGATGCGAAAAAGCCCGGCTGGGGGCGGCGGGAGATTCCGGCCTTGATCGAGAACATCGAGGTGACGGCCGCGGAGGGGAACAACAAGGCGGCCGCGGAGCTGGCCAACGGCCTGGCCCAGAAGCTGCTGCCGAACATCGAAAACAATCAGCGGCTCAAGGAGATTTATCTCCAATTGAACTACATGATCGTGGAAAATGTCTACCGCCAGGGCGTGAAGCTGAAGGACTCCGACGCCGGCAAGTACAACGAGCTGGTGCAGGAGGCGGCGCATCTGGCGGTGGAGACGGCCAAGAAACAGCTCGGCTTCGTGACCGACGACACGCGCACGCGGTTCCGCGACCTGATGGACGCCGAGCCGGACCTCAAAAACGCGTTTTTGGACGCTTACGCCGGGGCGGTGGAGGCGATGGAGAAGCAGGCGGAGGCGGTGCAGGTGACCAACGAGCAGCGCGACCGGCCGATGCGCGAGAAGGCGTTCTCCGACCCCGCTTCGCTGGCGATGGAGCTGGAGAAGCTCTGGCCCGATTACGGCAGCCCCGCGGCCAAGGACCGCATGACGGCGCTGCTTACCAATGCGGAATTGAAGGCCCAGTACGACAAATTGAAGGGAACGCCCGCGACCCCGTGAAGCCAAACTGCAGGGTGGGTCGAGCG